>SKKR01000301.1 GCA_007123655.1 Thermomicrobiaceae bacterium | reverse complement strand
TCCAGCGACATGATCCGGGCACCGACTTCCTTGATGTCCGGTTCCGGGACGACAAACGTCTCGCCGAAGTTCGCGTTGAACCGGAGCGTGATATCGCGCGTGAGTTCAATGTGCTGTTTCTGATCCTCGCCAACCGGCACCTTTTCGGCGTCATAGAGAATGATGTCCGCGGCCTGCAGGACGGGATACGTGAAAAGCCCGACGTTCACCCGCTCGGTCCCGCCACCGGACTTCTCTTTGAACTGCGTCATGCGTCGCAGTTCGCCGAACATCGTCAGGGTTCCAAGAACCCATGCGAGTTCGGAATGCTCGCGAACATCCGACTGCACGAAGAGGATCGAACGCTCCGGATCAACGCCCGACGCGAGCAGGATCTTGGCCATGTCGAGTTTGCGTTCGCGCAGGTCGTTTGCTGTGTAGGGAACCGTGATCGCGTGGAGATCCACGATACAGAAAATGTTGTCGTACTGATCCTGCTGGTCAACCCAGTTCCGGATTGCCCCCAGGTAGTTCCCGATATGGGTGCCCCCGGTGGGCTGGATTCCGGAAAAGACGCGCGGTTTCTGGCTTGCCATACGAGGATCCCGTTCCTTTCAGCAAGTGTATGTCGCGGTGCGGAGATGCGTCGCGACTGATGGTCAGCGCGAAAAATCGTAGCACATCGTCTCTGGCGCGGGTGCCTCCCTGGCGAGCCAAGCCGGGCGCTCGGGTATACTGTGCGTGTCACGAGTCGCCAGTCAAATGTGGATTCGCACAAAGGAGATGCATCCTGTTGGGCCAGTTTCAACGTATATTCAAGTACAGCGTTCGATCCGCCGGCGATCGACGCCCACCGTCGCCAGAATGAACACTGATCGCCGCGAGCTTCCAGACGAAGACCTCGTTCACCAGATGAGTGACGGTGACGTTGATGCCCTGGAAGTGCTGTATGACCGATACGCACGGGTGGTATTCTCGTTCGCGGTGCGGATCGTGCGCGACGGCCGCGTTGCCGAAGAGATCGCACAGGAAGCGTTCATGCGGTCCTGGCAGCAGTCGGGTCGATTCGAGCTCAACCGTGGCAACTACGCAAGCTGGCTGTTGAGTATTACCCACAATCTGGCGATCGATGAGCTCCGTAAGAGCCAGCGGCGGCCGCAAAAGGCGGATATGGTCGACATCGCTGACGTGCTACGCAGCGAGGTCGATGAGTCGGTAAACATTGAGGAGGCTGCAGAGGCCACCGAGCTTCGCGGGATGATCCGGGCGGCAATGGATCAACTTCCGGTGGCGCAGCGGAGGGTTATTGAGCTGGCCTATTTCGAAGGGCTCTCGCAGCGGGAAGTCGCGGCGTTTCTTAACGAGCCGCTGGGTACAATAAAGACACGCCTGCGGCTGGGGATGCAGAAGCTGAGGGATTTGCTTCACGAACAGGAAGGTATGCAGGGCTGATGTCTGGCAATGAGGAGGGCCACATCAGCGAGCTGGTCGCCCCGTACGTTCTGGGTGCGCTCGAGCCGGATGAGGTTGAAGTCGTCGAACAACACCTGGACGTGTGTCCGGCCTGCCGGGAGCTGGTTGAGGATCAGCGGCGGGTTACCCGGACGCTGCCGTACCTTGCGCCAGAACAGCCGGTGCCTGTGACCATGCGGGAAAACCTGCTGGCGCGTGTCCGTGCAGATGGCGCCGTGACTCCGGGGTCGGCCCGCAGTCGCTGGAGAGCCCTGCTCCTGCCAAGTGGCAGGGCCGGCTGGGTGGCCGCGGCGACCGCGGCAGTTCTGGCAGTGGTGTTTGCGGTGAACAGTTTCCAGATGCAGGAAGAGATGGAAAAGCAGGCCGAGGAAGCCTCTGAAGACCGGGCGAACATTGCGGAGATGGTCCGCTCACCCGGCGGCTGGATGGCAAGCCTGGAAGGCGACGGTGCCGGCGGAGGCATTATCGTGGATCCGACCACCAACCGGGCGATCATGGTTGTTGACGGGCTCGAGCAGCCGAAGGATGACCACGCCTACTATGTCTGGATGGTGGACGCGCTGAACGACGAGCACCACAACGTCGGACAGCTTGTGGTTGACGAGGACGGGCGCGGACAGCTCTACATCACCACGCCGGGTGCGCTGAGCAACTACGACGGCATGCTGATCACTGAGGAACTCGACGACGCGGCTGTCGCGGGCCCCAGTGGTGACGAGGTCATGGCGGCCACGTTCGAATCTCGCTGAGGTTCCTGGTTACGTCCCCGTCAATATAAACCCCGGAGCGACAAAGAGGGCATCCATTGCGGATGCCCTCTCTAGTCCGGGTGTCATATCGGCGGCAAGGACGTTCACGTTGAGTAAGGCGAATTCCTGTTAGCCTCAGGGACTCCTTCGAAAGTCCCTATTTGGTGCGCCCCGGAGCATCAACCCCGGGCTCGCAATCGTCCAGCGCTTCAGCTGGGTGGAACGTGATGACGTCGCTACTGGCTGTCGCTTGAGCCGGCGCCGCAGCCTGGCAGTGGGCTTGTGCCCAGTCGGTGGAAACGACAACCTGATCGAGGGTTGGCTCATCCTGACCAGGTGGCTCCACCGATAACCTGTGGGCGGACGCGCTGGCGACACTCATGGACAGTAACAGGCCAGTGATCAGGCTGGTTATGATAATCTTTCTCATGACGGTAACTCCTTATCGTCCTGGTGGAGGGTCCAAGGGTAAACTGGTGGGCCGCTCCACCGACACTCAATTCCCCATCGCCTTTAGCGTGAATGTCGTCAATGCCGCTCCAGGACACCCGGTGAGACTGGTCTCCTCGTTTTGCTGCACGCAATAGGAACGGTTTCAACGCTTGCGAGTGCAGATTCACGAAGCTATGTTTCGCAGTCTCGCATCGATGATTTTTCACCGAAACCTGATTCGTGCAGGTCCACGTCTTCCAGATCCAGCGGGATAGTGATGACGATCACGCTGCTCTATTTTCCGGGCCGTTGTTGAGCAGGGCGTCCTCCTTAGGCGCTGGCCAGCGCTGAATCTGGCTGCGCTGGCGCAACCTAGCTCGCCAGTTCGACGGAGACCGGCACCTTGTTCCGAACGATATCGAGTACCGGTGATGTCCGCTGGACATACTCACAGAGGTCGATCAACTGTTGCCGGTCCGCCGGGCTGTTCACCCACCAGCGGACGGTGATCGACTCGTACCCTGGACGTACATCGTCTCGCAGCCCGAGAAACGCGTGCAGATCGAGCCTGCCGGAGACCTCGAATCGCAGATCCCGGATCTCGATGCCCTGGGCAGCGGCATTGTAGGAGTAACCCACGGAAAGGCAGGACGCGATCGCCGCCAGGACGGTCTCGACTGCGTTTGGTCCGGTATCGTCACCGAGCAGCACGGCCGGCTCATCACCGGTCAGCGTGTGCGTCCGTTGACGTTCCTGTTCCGAGCCTGCCCCGTAGCAGGAGTCGATTGTCGTAACCGAGCGGCCGCCCCCTTGCCACTCGGTTTTGCAGCGGAACTCGAAGTTCGCCAGATCCGGTGTCTCTTTGATCAGATTGACGGTTTCAACGAGTTGTTCGACGTTCACACCGTTCATCGTGCTCTGAGCGGTCATAGTTCATCGATCCTTTCGTCACGCCCGCCTCAGGCACCTGGCTCCGTGATTACCTCGGCTTGAAGGCGATGTAGTTCACCCCCTGGGTGCCGAAGTTCGCGGCGCTGGACGCCTGCGGCGCGTCCGAGAATGTGTCGTAGCGGAGGTCGCTGAAACTGATGTTCGCGAATCCCGCGCTGCGGATGATCGCCGTCAGCTCTGCCTCCGGCAGAGCGCCGGCAATTCAGCCAGTCCATAGATCGATATCGTTTCTGGCGTCATCGCCAACGTCACGCTCAACGATGATGTCCGCGATCTGCATCCGGCCGCCGGGCTTGAGGATCCGGAACGCCTCGGCCAGCGCCTGCTCCTTGTCCGGTGTCAGGTTGAAGACACCGTTGGAGATCACCACGTCCACGGAATCATCCGCGATCGGCAGATCTTCCAGCAGGCCCTCGCGAAACTCGACCTGGTTATGTCCAGTCAACTCCGCGTTTCCCCGGGCCTTCTCCAGCATCGACGGCGTCATGTCGACCCCGATCACGCGGCCGGTCGGGCCGACCTGGCGCATTGCAAGGATCGAATCGAACCCGGCGCCCGAACCGAGGTCGGCGACGACCTCTCCCGGTTTCAATTCGCCGAGCGCAAACGGGTTCCCCACCCCGGCGAAACTTTCGACGACGCTGTCCGGCAACCGGTCCACCTGGTCCATCGGGTAGTCCAGTTTTTCGGCCAGCGGACGCCCGACGTGGAAGTGGAATCCCTTATCCGGCGTCGAGGCGACTTCGTCATACTCGTGCTGGATAGCTGCGCGTAGCTGTGCTCGATCAATTTTGATCATCTGAGCCACAGGACCGTCTCCTTTCCCGAGCGGCTTCAATACACCGGCACCGTGCTGATGTTCGCGGGCTCGCCTCCTCCTTTCGTGTTGTCCCCTATTTCGGCCCTGATGCCGTTGCCCGTTCGACCAGGTACCGGCAACCGGAAGGACTGCTTCGCTGTGATGGTTCCAGCGTATCCGGATTGACGCTTCGCGCCATCGTCGAATGTACGCAATTCAGGAGGTGCGGGGGCTGCGTATTTTGCGCAGGTCTGCGGAAAGAGCGGATGTGTGGGGCTCAGACTAGGTCGTGCTGCACTGCGTACCGTGTGGCGGCGGCACGGGAAGACACACCAAGCTTGTTGTAGACGGAGCGCAAATGCTGGCTGACTGTTCTCCGGCTGATCGAGAGCGCGCTGGCGACTTCCGCGTCGGTCAATCCTTCCGCCACCATGCGGAGGACTTCGATCTCTCGCGCGGTGAGATCGGTCAATGCGGCGGTGGTGCTCGCCGTGACCTTGCTCAGCTCGTCCAGAATCTCACTGTACACGTCTGCCCTTAGTTGATCGGCAATCTCCCTGGCATTCTGAACGAGTTCTGCACCATCATCGGTCCTGCCTTGCTGAATCCGAAGGTGCGCGAGCTCGAGACAGACCTGCAACCGGTAAAAGGGAGCCGCACACCGGGCTGAAAGCGAATATGCCTTGAGGAGATGCGGTTCCGCGTCGTCGAGCCGACCCTGCTCTCTGGTGATGGAGCCAAGCTCCGTCTCAGCCATGCAGAGCGCAAGCGGTTGCCGGGGGTCTTCAGCGCGCGCGATCGCATCCCATGCGATGCGCTCGGCGTCGGCCAATCGACCTTCTAAACGTGCAATCCGCGCCCAGAGGACGAGCGAATCGGCGCGACCCCGAATCGCGTTGCTCCAGTCGAGCCATCTGTCGTGTGTCTGCAACCATTCTCTGGCGTGTTCCGGGTCTCCAGTGTCCAGCGCGAGTCGTGTCGCCAGCCGGAGCGTCTCTATCGCGTAGGGAAACAGGCTGTCTTCCGGCTCGCTATCTGGCCCGCGTGGGAGGATATCCCCGATCAGTTTCCAGGCCGTTTCCGGATTGCCGCGTGCCCGGTGGAGCTTGGCCAGGACCATCACCGCCATCTGGCGTTCAAGCGGGCTTCCTTCAGCACGCGTGACCGTCGCGAGCTCTCCTGCTTCGTCCCAGTCACCCGTGACGAGCATGAGTGGGAGTCTGGCGAATCGAGCAGGCATGCCGACCGGCATGATGGTGTTGGCGCGTGCTCAGCCAGCCTCGGCCTGGTCGGCCAGCCACTCCCGTTCCATGACCCGATCCGCCCGGTACGGCAGGAATGCCTCCGACAGCTCGTAGATCGCCGTGTTCCCGACTTTGAAGTGGTGGTCGATCGAGCCGAACGCTTCGCGGGAACGGGCGAAACAGGTTAGCGCCTCTCGTGGATCACCCAGCGCCGCGTAGGCGTGCCCGAGCCCGGCAAGCGCGTCTCCGAGCGCGTCCTGCATGTCGCGGTCCGTCTCCGGTACCCGCTCGACGAAATCCTCGCCGATCGCCGCCGCATCCGTATACTGCCCGGACCAGGCGAGCCAGAAGACCAGCGCGCCCCGGCGAATATTGAGATCGGTTGAGAATCCGGACAGCGCGAGCGCGCCGTGCTGGAGTGAGTCGACAGCGAGCGGATCGTCCTGGGCTGACTCCGCCGACGTGACGTCCATTGCCGGCAACTCGTCGATTTCGGTTACACCGCTGCGCATCTCGTTGAGTCCGCGCCGGACGTCTCCGGTCAGACACCTGATCAGGCCACGATCGGCGCGAGCGAACGCGGCCAGGTGTGCATCACCCACCGCGCTGGCGTTTTCC
>SKKR01000570.1 GCA_007123655.1 Thermomicrobiaceae bacterium | reverse complement strand
ATGACGGAGTTTATCTTGGCGATCAGCAGATTGCCCCGGCCCAGCGGTGTCGATCCGAGGCGTTTCAGGACTCCGTAGCTTCGCTCATACGCGGTGCGGATCGAGAGCCCCACCAGTCCCGTGGACATAACGGCCAGCACAAGCATGCTTGGCAACAGAAAATCGACCGGCCGGGAATAGTCGTCCGGCGCCAGTCCGATCAACCCCAGGAAGACCAGCAGGATAACCGGGACGATCATGGTGATCAGCACCGCCTCGAAGCGGCGCAGCGTCAGGCGGATCTCCATCCTGGTCTGTGCCAGCAGTGGGGACATCGACCTCGCCGTTGCAGTAGGACTACTCACGGATCTGGTGCCCTGTCAGGCGGAGGAAAACATCCTCCAGCGTCTCATTCCCGGCGTGCAGGTTCTCAAGCAGGATCCCCCGGCTCCGGGCCCACGTGGTCAATTCGTCAAGTAGTGCGATCGGGTCACCTGTTTCCACGACATAGCTACCCGGGTCTGTTATCCGCGCGGTGTCCGCGGACGGAAGCGACACGAGTTCAACGGGGTCGATCCCCGCCGGGCCAAGGAATGTCACGGTACTTCCGCCGTTGCGTCGCAGCGTGGCCGGCTTCTCGAGCGCGAGCAGGCGACCGTGATCGATGATCGCGACCCGGTCCGCCAGGCGCTCGGCTTCCTCCATGAAGTGGGTCGTGAGGACGATCGTCGTGCCGAGCCGGCGCTGGGCTTCAATCAGTTCCCAGGTAACGCGGCGCGCTTGCGGGTCCATTGCGGACGTGGGTTCGTCCAGAAACAACAGCCTGGGTTTCCCGATAATGGCTGCAGCCAGGGCCAGCCTGCGTTGCTGACCGCCGGAAAGCTGGTTGTAGCGCGTGCCGGCAGAATCGGTCAGCCCCACCAGATCGAGCAGATCCGCGGGTTCCCGAGCATCCGGGTAGAAGTGTCGAAGCAGATCAAGGAGTTCGAAGGGGGTGACGCTGGGGTATATCCCACCGCTCTGCAGCATCACGCCGATCAGTGGCTTGATCTGGTCACTCTGGTTTCTGGGATCGAAACCGAGCACGTTGACTTCCCCGGAATCCCGCTGGCGATAGCCTTCCAGGATCTCCAGCGTCGTCGTTTTACCGGCGCCGTTGGGCCCGAGCAGGGCGAATATCTCGCCGGACTGGATGTCAAAGCTCAGACCGTCAACGGCGGGAGTCCCGGCATACGTCTTTCGCAGTCCTGATACGGTCACCGCGGTGCCGAGGTCCCGGGAGTCTGGTCTTTCCTGACGCACCGCGCCATTGGAATCGCGTGGATGATCCGCAGACGTGGAATCGCTCGGCGTCATCAGTCCCCCGGCTGTCATCAGAGATTCTCGACCGGCAGGTGGTAGAGCATCAAGTAGATAATCCATCCGGTCACCACCACGTAAATCCAGATCGGAACCGTCACCCGGGCGATGCGCCGGTGGTCGCTGAACCGCCGTTTCAGTGCCCGGTACAGCGTGATCAACACCAGCGGAATGATGACGATCGAGAGGATCACGTGCGAGGCGAGAATGGCGAGGTATACCCAGAGTATCCAGCCTTCACCGACGAAGAGTTTGCTTCCATAGAGCAGGTAACGTGTGACATAGACGATCAGGAACAGTGAGGCGAAGGTGACCGCGGTTAGCATCGCGTACTTGTGATAGGTCACCAACTTTTTCTTGATCAGGACGAAGCCGGTGATGACGGCCGTGCCGCTGATCAGGATCAGGATTGAATCGACAAGCGGAAGGATGTCTTCCATGAAGTGAAGGCCCTGTTCGCGATGAACGATGCCGGTGGGTCAGCCGTCCGGCCCCGACTATTGTACGCATCGCGACAACGCGCGGCGTCGGGATTGTTCCGGGTTTGCCTGACTGATCGCGGGCGCCGCACATCGCGTCATCTTCCGCTTTGTCCGGTCGGGCGGTTACGGCGTGTGGAGTTCAGCGTGGTGAGATTCGACCGAGCGCCTCGTCCAGCAACGGTTGCAATACCACGATCATGTGGCGCAACCGGTTGCCGACATCTTCCGCGAGAACCTCGGTCAGCGGCTGGTACGGGAGCAACTGGAAGATTCGGCCCCAGGAGTTCGTCCATCGTTCCAGTTCGACGTCCGGTCCGAGCAGGTGCTTGATCTCCAGGATATGGGGATCGAAGAACCTGATCAGCGCCTCGGTCGATTCCGGTCCCTCCTCGAAGTGCAAGCCAATCTCGATGTGGCCGTCCCGCCCGTTCGTCCAGACTTCGAAGTGGAGCCGGGGCCGCGAGTAGTACAGCTTCATCTGACGGTGGCTCGCTTCCGTACGGATATCCTGCAGCTCTGCTGGAAGCGTCTCCTGCAACCGGTCACGCACCGCCGCGAAGAATTCGCTGCGCGTGATTGTGACCTGGTTGCTGCCGGTTCGCTTCTTTGTGGAGCGCGCCATGGATTACTCTGTGCCCTGTTGCGACGATGCCTGCTCTGCCCGGTCGTCGATTCGCCACGGGCGTTCGCGGCCCACTCGGACGTACGTGTCGCGGTCGTCCATGCTGCTTCGAGTATGCATTCCCGTGAACGATTCTCGCAGCAACTCCAGCACCGCCTTGTTGGCGACCAGATGAGCCCGTGCCGTTCGCTCGAGTTCCTCGCCTTCGACTGTCTCGTCGCAGACTTCGGTGATCCAGTTCAGGACCGTGGTTCTCGGGAAGCGCGCGGCGTAAGAGCGCCGGCCACGAGCCGAGTCCGGGTCGATCGGCTGAACGTGAAACAGCATGTCTCGATAGAGCGTCTGCGGGAATCGATCCGGAACCCACCGGGTGCCCCAGGTGTAGTAGCGCTCGTTGTAGGTGCGATTCCAGTGAAGCAGATTCGGGTCGGCCGCGACCGCGTCCGCCACCCGATCCCGAACGGTGAAACAAACCGTACGGTGGTCGGATTCATTCAGGTAGGGAAGGATGCCGTACAGCAACGCCTGCACCTGCCAGTAGGAGACGCCGAAACGAGGCGGAGACCCGCCACCGGCGAAGAGTTGCGCCCACTCGTGCGACGGCACGCCGTGATTGTCGACCACGATATCCGGCAGGCACGCAGACCAGACCAGATCCCGCACTCTGGCCTCTCCGTACCGGCTGTCCGGGTTCCCCTGGTCCTCCGCGAACTCGAACCCGGTTGCGTTGTATCGAGCCGGGTGGTGCTTCCAGGTCGGGTTATCCCGTCGAAGTTCGTCGTGGAGCGCGGCGCCGTCCGGGTTCTCCAGGGGAATCAGAACGACGTTCACCCCGCGCAGCATCGCGGAGCCGGTACGGTCGTTCACCAGCGCTTCCGTCAGCTGGAGTGCAGCCGTAGTGCTGGCGACTTCGTTGGCGTGATGCCTCGCGACGATCAGCAGCGTCGGCTTGAAGTGAGAGAGTTTTCTCGCGGACCATATCGTGGCCTGCTGCGGGGCAGTCACCATAAGCGCGGGAATGGGCCGGCCCTTCCAGGAGATCTCGACGGCCTTCCGAAGCTCCACCTGCGGGTGCTCATCGAGTCTATTAAGGAACGGCGGCAACTCCGGATTGCTGATGATCGTGCCGGCGGGGGGCCGCCCGGTGGCAATCGATTCCGGCCACGTCGAGGCGCTCTCGTCCGGGACCTGGATCTCAACGAAGCCGGTGCCGTCCGGTATTCTCAGGATCGTGCCGGCGTTCGCCGTACCTGAAGTCGCGGCCAGGGAGCGGAGAAAGGACGGGGGCATCGCGGCTTCGGGCTGCGGGTCTAGTTCCAGAACCAGGTCATGGTCGCGAAACGCCAGCGCGGATACGGTCGCCCTGAGAGGAAGCTCCGTGACGGCTGGCCGCACCGATTCAACGGCCCCACCGTCAACGATTCTTGCGATTTCCGCCGGACGTCTGGTCAGCCGGATCCGCGCCTCCGGCTGGCGGCCATGCGACACGTGGACGAACGGCCGCACCGAACCCGGTGCGCTCAGCTTCTGGCCGGAGGTTCGCTTGCCAAGCTCCTCGATGAAGTCGAGTACGTTGAAATAAATGTCCTCGTGCAGCGCTTCCGCGGACGAGTGTCGCTCCTGCCGGATGCCGTACGGGTGATCGCTGGCGCTGATCCGGACAACAATCGAGAGCTCGTCAAACAGCGGCTGCTGGCTGGAGACCGGCGTGCCCCTGCTTTCTCCCAGGATGAACCGTCTAAGTCCTGGCTGAAGCTCTCCCTGCACGTAGCGCCAGAACACTTCCGGGTCTGTCAGTACCCGGGCCTGGTGAGCCTCACCGGCCTGCCTGGCGATGATCCCGCCGGTCGTCACGGTCACGTTTCCGGCGTCCGGCATACCGGAGAGGTAGTTGATGCGTCTCCAGAGCGGGGAGAACCCGCGATCGAGCACCGGTTCACCGGAATGACCTCGGGCAGTAACCCGGTAGATCTCCGTCTGCTCGCGCTCCAGCAGATACTCGATTCGTTTCGGTGCGATGCCCAGTTCGGTGGCGAGCAATTCATCGACCGGGAACAGCTCCTGCAACCAGCGGATCCGCAGATCGAGCTGACCATCGTGCGAATCCGGATCCCACTCCTTGACCCTGATCGTGACGCTATCGACAGGATCCCGATCGCTGAGCGCCGGCAGGATGACCTCCTGCAACCAGCAGAGACCTGGCTTGAACGCATCCAGGACGTGCACCTGACCGTGATTGAAGCCATGTCCCAGCATCCGCCGGCTGATCTGGCCTCTCACCCTGCGGCGTACCGCCGGTGACTCTGAGATCATGGAGGTGAGTTCGACCGGAAGCGAGGGATCCAGCCGGGGAAGCACGTCTTCCTCCAGTGTGCGCATCAGGCGATCGACCTCCCATTCGGCGGTCCACTGGTGATCGAAGACAACGGTCTCTCGCGGGGAAGGCAGGTCCACACGTGTCCCGGGAGCGGTGTCGCGGGTAACTCTGCCGAGCAGTTCCTGACTCTCCGGATGCTGGTCGAGGATCAGTACGCGGTCCGGGTCTGAACCTGTCAGTGAGGCGTGCAGGTACGCCGCCCGCCCTTCCGGCGTCCAGCCGGCGACCGACCGCCGGAGCCAGTCAAGCGCCCGCGTCCCGGGTGTGTCGGGCAGGAACCCGGAGGCGAGCCGGGCCAGGTGCCGGAGCAGCCCTGCCGTCGATTCCGTCGTGCCGGTCAATCGAACCGAGCCATCCGCGGACGATTCAATCCGTGCCTCCGGGTCATCGGTCAACTCGATCCGAAACGGTATGCGGCCGGCAGGGACCTTGTTCCCTGCCACGGGAAACCGCATGCCCGCGCACTCGATCCCGATACGGGCCGCGAAATCCGCCAGGGCAGCGCCCACGTCGTCGGGGAGGTCGTCCGGCACGATGATGTGGATCGCGGCGTCATCCGCGGCCTGGTCCCCGTCTCGATCCGTGAGGAAGCCCCGGATGGACCACGTATCCGCAAGATCGACGCTGGTTCGCTGTTCCCCGATTGAGGAATCTCCGGGATGGCGGTGTTCCGGTTCAGGCGAGTTCAAGGTCAACGCATTGAGGCGTTCTGCGTCTCCGTTCCGCACCGTGATCGAAACCCGGTCGATGGGTGGCCGAGATGCGACCAGCGGAGGGGTGAACCCGCTGCTGCTCAAGCCAAGCCGCGCGGCGAGATTTATCACCGCCGTCCACGTCTCGGTGTTCAGACCGTCCGGGACCACGAGCGAACCGACGATGTCGTCCGGAAAGCCGTCGCGGTTCCGGTCGACGAGCAGGCTGGAAAGATCCGGAAGCGGCGGCACGGAACTGGTCGGCTGGTCGGGGCGCATGCACGGCTCCGTTCTCGCGTTGATCGTTCCGGGATTTTACCGGAGTCGGGTTCAGGCCCGGAGTGTTCGTTCTCGATCCCGGAGAGTAGACTCAGACGCATGAGTATGCGATACACCGGCGAGCGAATCCTTCCCGATATTCCGGAACTCCGAGCAACATTCATGCAGTCGAAAGCGGTGTATGAGTTTGCCGCGGGCCGCGTTGTGGACAGGACCGTGCTCGACTGCGGCGCCGGCGAAGGGTACGGACCGGCACTGCTCGCGCCGGAGGCAGCTCTCGTCGTCGGTATGGATTATTCGGCGGAAGCCTCGCGGTTCGCGGCGACCAGGTACGGTGGGGCAGGCAACCTGTGCTTCCTGCAGGGAGATGCCGGCGCGCTCCCGTTCGCGACAGATTCCTTCGACATTCTCTGTTGTTTCCAGGTGCTCGAGCATCTTGAAGACGCGACCAGCTTCCTGTTCGAGTCCCGGCGCGTGCT
>SKKR01000101.1 GCA_007123655.1 Thermomicrobiaceae bacterium | reverse complement strand
AACGCGCGCATGCTCAAAGAGCGGATGCAGGAACTGGATCGGCTGGCACACGAACTCGATAATCCGGACGGGGCGATTCAGATGGAAGTCGTGCTCTCGGTGTTTCCCCGAAGTGTTCCTGGAACTGGCGCCGCCTAGCTGGATGATCGGGTGCTGTGATGGAGGTGATGCGACTGCGAGAGCTCATGCCGGCAACCCGACCCATCGATGACACACCACCGCGGCAGTAATGCCTTGATGGAGGAGAATCCCATGGATCAGACCAACAGTCCAAACAGGCTCCTAGATGTCATTCGCAGCGACCGGCTCGTGACCAGGCGCGGTTTCGTCCGATTGCTTGGCCTCGGCGCGGCGATTCCCGTGGGAGCGTCGCTACTCGCTGCCTGCGAGACCGACGACGACGACGATGACGTTGTGGTGGACGATACCGACCCCGCCGCCCCGGACGATGATCCGGACGAGGTTGATGATGACGTCGCCGATGACGAAGACGTGCCGGACGGAGAACCGCAGCGCGGCGGCATCCTGAACCTCGCCATCATCGAGGATCCGGACTCGATGGACCCGGCAGGCACGATCCAGGCGACCGCCAGTTCGGTCCAGGCCCACATCTATGACCGGCTTGTCTACATCAGTGAGGACCGAACGCCGGAACCCTGGGTCGCCGAGGACTGGGAAGCATCGGACGACGGCACCGAACTGACATTCCACATCCGCTCCGGCGTGATGTTCCATGACGGAACCGAACTGGACGGCGATGCCGTCAAGCAGAGCTTCGAGCGCATTCTCGATCCGGACATGGCGTCACCCGCGCTGGCGCAGATGGGAACGCTCCAGGAACTGGAGCTGATCGATGACCACTCGGTGCTCTTCCGGTTCGAGGAGCCCTACGCGCCCTTCTACACGAACATTTCGATCAGCTACGGCGGGATCGTCTCTCCTGCCGCTGTCGAAGAGCACGGAGACGGCTTTGGACGGAATCCGGTCGGGTCCGGCCCGTTCCAGTTCAAGGAGTGGCCGACCGGGCAGCGGATCGCGCTGGAGCGCTTCGAGGATTACGTCAACTATCGCGGTGACGACACGAACGACGGCGCCGCCTACGTCGATGAACTGCACTTCGACATCATCAGCGATGTGTCCACCAGGCTGGCCGCGCTTGAGAGCGGGGAACTCGACATCAGCGATGTCGACCGTCAGCAGGCACCGGACATCGAAGAAGATCCGAACTTCCAGATCATCCGCTGGGAGGACGCCACGAACCACAATTTCCTGGAGTTCGTCGACCGGGAGCCGTTCAACTACCCGGAGGTACGCCGGGCGATCGCCTGCTGTGTTGACCGCCAGACGATCGTGGACGCGGCCTACAACGGCTACGCTTCTCCCAACCTGCTGCCAATGCCGACAGGGCTTGCTGGCTGGGACGAGGAGATCGGCATGGAGCACGGGTATCCGTTCGATCTCGACCGCGCTCAGCAGATACTGGAAGACGCCGGCTGGGAGATTGGTGACGATGGGGTCTGGACCGATGGGGAGCACCGCCTGGACTTTACGCTTCTGTTTTACTCGGGCAACGAGAACATCCGCGTCGCCTGCGAGATCCTGCAGGCAACCCTGAACGACTTCGGGATGGACGTGGAGCTCCAGGTCATGGACTTCGGAGCGATGCAGGGGGTAATCGAAGAGGGTGACTTCGACGTGAACTGGATGCGCTGGACCTGGCCGGATCCGGTTATCCTGAGCCTGCTCTTCGAATCCCCCGGCTGGGTTGGACAGGTCAGCGATGAGGAACTCGATGAACTGCTCCTTGCCGCCGACACCGAGATGGATCCGGACGCCCGCATCGATCGCGTGCAGGACGCGCTCCGGTATATTCTCGACCAGGCGATCGTCGCACCGATTCTGACCGACTGGGTGATCAACGCCGCCGGCAGCCACGTCCACGGCTACCGGCTGGATACGCTTGGTGGCGCCAGGTATATCGACGTCTGGCTTGAACAGTAAGCGAGCGCCTTAATGGCCCGGTACATCGTCCGGCGCCTGCTGCTACTGATACCGATCTGGATCGGGATCCTGGCACTGACTTTCCTCATGCGGGTGTTGGTGCCGGGAGACCCGGTCGAGATCATGTTCTTCGGACAGCAGCGGGATCCGGAAGTGGTCGCGATGATCCAGCGCGATCTTGGACTCGATCGGCCCCTGTACGAGCAGTTCTTCATCTACGTCTGGGGCGTGATGCAGGGTGATCTGGGCACCTCAATCACGACGCAGAACGCGGTCTGGGACGAGATCAAGGCGAGATTTCCCTACACGTTCGTCCTGACACTGACGAGCCTGGGCATCGCGATCGTCATCGGGCTCGTCGCCGGAATCCTTTCCGCAGTGTACAAAGACTCGATCATCGACGCGGTTGCGATGATATTCGCGCTGGCCGGGTTGTCCATGCCCGCCTTCTGGCTCGGCTTGCTGCTGATCTACATCTTTGCTGTCCAGCTTGGCTGGTTCCCGGTGCTCGGAGAGATGTCCGCCCGGGGGATGGTGCTGCCCTCGGTCACTCTTGGCGTGATCGCGTCCGCGGTACTCGCCAGGATTGTCCGCTCCAGCATGCTCGAGGTACTCAATGAGGACTACGTGCGCTCAGCCCGCGCCAAGGGTCTCATCGAGCGAACCGTCATCGTCCGCCACGCGTTGAAGAACGCACTGATCCCGATCCTGACCATCATCGGGCTGCAGTTCGGTGGCCTGCTCTCGGGCGCGTTCGTGATCGAGGTCGTCTTTGCCTGGCACGGAATCGGTGAGCTGGCCGTCATCGCGCTGCAGCGACGTGACTTCCCGCTCATACAGGGCGTGATTCTGGTCGTGGCGACGACGTACGTGCTCGTGAACCTGATCGTCGATGTGCTGTACGCGGTGGTTGATCCGCGAATCACCTACTCCTGAGGGGTGACCGAAGCATGAGCGCGCTGCAAGACGAAGCACGAGAACAATCCAGCTCGATGCGGGCCCTCTCCGGCCAGCGGATGCGGTCCCGCCGGTTCGACTTCGTCCGGGCGATCGCCAAAACGTACCCGGGCAAGATCGGCGGGGTTGTGATTGTCCTGATCATCACCCTGGCGATCTTCGCGCCGATCATCGCGCCGTTCGATCCGTATGCGATCGATCCGGTGAACCGCCTGCAGCCACCGTCATCGCAGAACTTCTTCGGCACCGACGAAACCGGACGAGACGTCTTCAGCCGGGTGATCTACGGATCCCGGATCAGTTTGCAGGTAGGGCTCATCGCGGTCAGTATCTCGATGACGCTTGGGGTGCTGTTCGGGCTCACCGCCGGTTTCTACGGTGGCGTGGTGGACTCACTGATCATGCGGTTCATCGATATCCTGCTGGCGTTTCCGGGGTTCCTCCTGGCACTGGCGATCATTGCGATGCTCGGCCCCAGCCTGACGAACGCGATGATCGCTGTGGGGATCGGTTCCGCGCCAGGATTCGCACGGCTGATCCGGAGCGTCGTCCTGTCCATACGCAATACAGACTATGTAATGGCGGCCCGGGTCATCGGGGCGTCCAACTTCCATATCATGCGTAATCAGGTCCTCCGAAACGTGCTCGCGCCGATGATCGTGCTGGGTACGCTCGAGTTCCCGCTTGCGATCCTTATCGCGGCGAACCTCTCGTTCCTCGGGCTTGGGGCCCAGCCGCCGACGCCGGAATGGGGCGCGATGGTGGTCTCGGCGCGGACCTTCATCCGCACGGAGCCGTGGCTGATCAATTTCCCGGGCATCGCCATCTTCATCACGGTGCTTGGCTTCAACCTGTTCGGGAACGCTGTACGCGACGCGCTCGATCCCCGACTCCGGAAAGCCTGATAAACAACGACTGCAGGAGTACCCCGCGTGACAGGAGTCCTCATGCCGAATGACATGTGCTTCAGCCTCGACCAGATCGTTTCCGCCTGCGTACCGGAGACCCCGGTCATCTCGCCAGACGGTCGCTTCATCGCCTACGTGCGCGGCGAGGCGTCGAAGTCCGGGGCACACCCGGTCGGCGATATCTGGCTCATCGAAACGAAGGACGGCGCTGAGACCCGGTTGACCTCGGGCGATTTCCGGGACGAGACACCGTCCTGGTCGCCGTGTGGCCGCTACCTGGCCTTCGCCTCCGATCGCGCAGAACGAGGAACGCCGCAGATCTACCTGACACCGTTCCAGGACGCAGCGCCCGTCCAGCTGACGTTTCAGGACGGCCCCGCAACCGCACCTCGCTGGTCTCCCGACGGCGGGATGATCGCCTGTCTCATCTCTGAGGCTGAGACCGAGAATGACCGCCGCAGGAAGCAGGACGAAGGCGACCAGTGGGTCGTCGATGAAGATCCCAGACGCTCTCACATCTGGGTGGTCGACCTGCCGCCGGAGCTGGACGATCTGCTCGCCGGGAAGGTGACGCCCGCGGCCCGGCGCGTCACCCCACTGGAAACGCACGTCGGCACAATGCTCGGTGCGCTGTATGACTGGGCGCCGGACAGCAGCGGATTCGCTGCGCATATCGCGGACTCCCCGAAAGTCGATCATCTCTGGTGCGCCGACGTCGCCACGGTTACGCTGCAAGGCGACGTTAACAGACTCGGGACGTTCTGGGGACTCTTCACCCCGCCAGTCTACTCGCCGGACGGCTCCGCGATTGCGTTCATCGGCGCCGGAGACGTGGCGCCAATGGCGATCGGCGTGCCCTACGTGGTTTCGGTCGCGGGTGGTGACGCCCGGCCGCTCCCGCTTTCTGACCGGGGTTCGGCGAACTCCGTGACGTGGATGCCGGATTCCAGAACGCTCCTGGTCAGCCTCGTCGAGTCCCTGCAGTCGTCCCTCTACGCGGTTTCGGTTGATGATGGCATCGATCGCCCGGCCGTCAGCGCCGGCGACATGCCGGGAACGATTGCCAGCCACCCGTCGCTCAGCGCGGATGGCCGGATCATCACGTTTCTCCGGACGGATTCGACTTCTCCGGTGGACGTGTGGGTCGGAGACATCGATGGCGAGGCCACGTCGGTGACGGATCTGAACCCCTGGACACGGGAACGGCCGGTCGGAGCGGCCCGGGACATCTCTTGGGAAAGCAGCGACGGGAAGACGATCCACGGTTTACTCTACCTGCCGGTGGGCTACGAGGACGGACAGACTTACCCCCTGCTGACACACATCCACGGTGGTCCCATGGGTGCCTGGACTCACCGCTTCTACTGTTCCTGGCACGACTGGGCGCTTCCCATGACCCAGCGAGGCTACGCCGTCTTCATGCCGAACCCTCGCGGAAGCAGTGGGCGAGGTCCGGATTACCTGGCGGCGAACAACGCTGACCTCGGCGGGCTGGAGTGGACTGATATCGAGACCGGCATTGACCACCTGATCGATGTCGGGATCACCGACCCGGACCGCCTGGTAATCGGCGGCTGGAGCTACGGCGGGTATTTCACGAACTGGGCGATTACACAGAGCGATCGCTTCAAGGCGGCGGTCTCCGGCGCGGCGATCACCAACTGGGTGAGTTTTAACGGCACGACCGACGTCCGCCGGATCTTCGACGCCTACTTCGCGGAGCCGGTCAGCCAGAACGCGGATGCGCTGATGGAGCGCTCACCGGTCCGCTATTTCGACCGGATCACGACGCCGACGCTCTACGTCCACGGTGATGCCGACATCCGGGTGCCGATTAGCCAGTCGTACGAGATGTACTACGGGGTGAAAGACCGGGGCGTGGAAACAGAGATGGTCGTCTATCCACGCGAACCCCACATGATCACCGAACGGAACCACCAGCGGGACATGTTGCTGCGGGTGTTTGACTGGTTCGAGGCGCACCTGGAAGGCTAATTCTCCGCCTGGCTCATTGTCCTGAAAGCTCCGAAACGATCCTCGTGGGCATTTCCAGTTCCCGGTCGGAAAAAACGTAGTACGAGAAGCCGAAGCGTTCCCGGCGCTCCCGCATCGACTGCGTGATCTCCTCAAGGGAACCGATGAACACGGACGGCATGTCGAGCACGTCATCGACGGTGAGGCCTCGCCAGTTCCGGTCTTCGATAATCGCCTGCGCGGTACCCCGCGGATCGGTCGATTCGAAGATCGAAGGAATGATGTTGAGCTCGATGTCCGGGAAGCGTTCGCCCGCGCCTTCCCTGATCCAGGAGAGTTTCGTTTCCACGGTCGAGGCAAGGCGTTCGGTCGGATCGTTTTCGACCACGCCTGATGCGACCGAGGTCGTCAGCAGACTGACGATGTCGGCGTGCTCACCGGCAATCCGGAGCATTTT
>SKKR01000511.1 GCA_007123655.1 Thermomicrobiaceae bacterium | reverse complement strand
GAGCGGTCCGGGACCAATGATCTACGTTTTCGCGCCGAACGGGCGTGTTCTGCAGACGCATCCCGTGCCGTATGACCGGCCGACGAATTGCTCCTGGGGAGGTCCGGACCTATCGACGCTCTACGTCACGACCGGAACCGGGCACTTGTTACGAACCGGCACGAACTTCCAGGGGAGACTGCTCTTCCCCGTTGACTGAGCACTCGTAGTCACCGCGACGGTTCCCTGGCGCGGAAGCACGGCCGAGCCCGAGCCGTTGCGGCCCAGCACACCAGCAAACTCGGGGATTACTCCGCCAGCCGGGGGTCCAACGCGTCGCGCAACCCGTTGCCCAGAAGATTAATTGCTAGCACTGTTATGTAAATCATCGCCCCCGGGATAAACGCCAGCGTCCACTGGTGGGTAAAGAAGCGCTGCGCTTCCTGCAACATATTGCCCCAGGACGGGATCGGTGTCTGCACACCGTAGCCGAGGAACGAAAGCGCCGCCTCGGCAATGATCAGAACCGGAACGAACAGTGTCGCCCAGACGATCACCAGCGGGGTGATGTTTGGAAAGATATGGCGCCAGATAACGCGGGAGTCGGACGCGCCGACAACCCTGGCGGACTCGACGTAGTCTCGCTGTCGTAGAGAGAGCACCTCACCCCGGATCAACCTGGCCAATCCGGCCCAGGCGACGACACCGAGCACCAGTGCCAGCCCGATGGGCGATAAGCTGAACATCGACCCAATGAAGATGAGCAGGAAGATCGCCGGAATCGAGAGCCAGATGTCCACAAATCGCATGATGAGGGAATCGACCCACCGACCGTAGTACCCGGCGATCGACCCGAGTGTTCCGCCGATCGCGAGCGCCCCGACCATTGCGAGAAGCGCCACGGTCATTGACACTCGGCCCCCATACGCGAGCCTGGTCAGAACATCCCGCCCGAGGTTGTCCGCGCCCAGAATATACCCTTCCGAGAAGGGCGGCTGGAGCTGATTCAAGAGTGACTGCTCCTGATAGCCCTTCCCGGTAACCACCGCGGATACGACCGGGGCGCCGAATGAGAACAACAGAATGAACACCGTGACGAAGAGCGCAACGACCGATATCCTGTTTCGCTTGAAGCGATCCCATGACTGGCGCAGATAGCTGCGTGCGGCCGTACGCTCAACGGAGCTCAATCCGGCACCGGCAACGCCGGCGCGGGTAGCCGCTGGTCGACCCGATTCCTGTTGCTCGATCTCCGCCATCTCAGTTCCCTAGCAATCAATCCAGCTCGAGGCCGATTACTCGTACCGAATCCTCGGATCGAGTACGGCGTACATGACGTCCGCGAGCAAATTCGCGAGAATGACCAACACCGACACAATGACCACGGTACCCATGATCACTGTGTAATCACGCTGGGACGCCGCAGTGATGATCAACCGGCCAATCCCCGGCCAGCTGAAGATCGTTTCAACGATCACCGCGCCACCGAACAGCGTCGGAACTTCCAACGCCATCAGCGTGACCAGTGGAAGCAGCGCGTTTCGCAGACCGTGCCGGAAGGTAACGATATGGTCCTTCAACCCTTTGGCTTGCGCCGAACGCATGTAGTCCTGACGCAGCACCTCGATCATCTGCGAGCGGATGTAGCGCGTCCACGCCGCGGTCGCGGAAAACGCCAGCACGAACGCCGGCATGATCAGGTGTTTGACCCGGTCCAGCAGGTCTCCACCCGTTCCTATGGCATGGGTACCACCAGACGGTAGCGCTGGCAGTCCCCATTCCCTGAACATCACCGAGAACACGAGGATCATCATCAGGCCGAGCCAGAAGTTCGGCACAGCGACGCCCGCAACTGCGCCCATAGTCGCGAATTGATCGAAGATCGAGTTTCGTTTCAGCGCTGCATATACGCCGACAGGAATTGAGAAGACAAGGGCGAGCACTAACGCTGTTCCGGTCAGAAGAAGCGTGTTGGGTAAACGCTCCAGAATGATCGTGAGCACGGGGCGGTGCGTTCGCAGGGAAAGTCCGAAATCACCCTGCACCAGATTCGACGCCCAGACGAAGTATCGAACATGGAGCGGCTCGTCGAGCCCCAGGTTTGCCCGGATTCGCGCCACGTCTTCGGGTCGCGCGCCCGGATCCAGTTCAAGATTAGAAACCGGACTCCCGGGAACCAGGTTCGCAAGCGCGAACGTGATGATCGTGATCCCGATAAGCAGCGGGATCATCTGGATCAGGCGCCGAAGGACGAACCGACCCATTAGACGAATCTCCCGCTGAGCGATTCAGGTCCCATTCGTGAACAGCGAGGACGGAACATTTCGAAACCTCCGACAAGCGCCTCATGGATTGCAGTCCCGACGACACGAATGTACTACAGAAATGGATCCTGTCACAGGACTGGGGTGGGAGGTGACCCACCCCAGTCAGTGCCGCGTCACACGCTGACGTGACCTATTCGTCCACCCACCACTCGTGGGCGTTGGAACTGTTCGTATCGTAGTCAACATCAGTCGGGAACAAGTTGTGTACTCGCGTATTGACCCCAACGATGCCCTGCGGGAAGTCGAGAATCGCGCTCGGCACATCCTCCAGAATGATGTTCTGCATCTCCGTGTAGATCTCGGTTCGCTCGTCCCGATCGGTTGTGGCGAGCGCCTGGCCGAGAAGGTCGTCGACATCCGGGTTGCTGTAGCGGTTCATATTGAATCCGCCCTCCTGCGCGTCGGTGTGCCACATCGTCTCCTGATGCGGGTCGACGCCCCAGGAAAAGCCGACCAGGAACATCTCGAAGTCGCGTGTACCGGTAATGCGATCGAGGAACGCACTCCACTCTTCGGTCTGGGGGGTGCATTCGACGCCGATCTCACGCCACTGCTCCTGCATCACCGCGACGTACTGCTCGCGGATCTCGTTGCCGGCGTTGGTGTAGATCTCGAACGAGAACCGCTCGCCGTCACGCTCGCGAATTCCGTCGTCTCCCTCGACCCAGCCGACCGAATCGAGAAGCTCGCGTGCCTGGTCTGGATCGTAATCGTAGTGTCGTTCGATACCTTCAGGGTTGTATGCCCAGGATGGCACCGGCATCGTTCCGGTCGCAACCTCCCCGATGCCAAAGCGAATCGCCGAGATGAGCGCCTCGCGGTCAAGCGCATACAGCAGCGCCTGGCGGACCTCCGGCTCCTGGAACAGCGTGGTGCGCTCCTCATCGAGCTGATAGGCGTAGAACGTGAAGTTGAACGTGTCATACATGTGCACGTTCACATGTTCCTGTGCGTCCAGACTCTCGAAGTCGGATTCCTGGATTGAACCAACATCCAGCTCACCGGTGCCGAGTTGCTGCGCCAGCACGGTCTGGTCCGGAACAACCCGCATGATCCACTGGTCGATGTTCGGTTCGCCCTCGTAGTAGTCAGGATACTTGACCAGCGTGATGTGATCGTCCGACACCCACTCCTGGAACTGGAACGGACCGCAACCGATGGTAACGCCTTCGGTGCCAATCGAGTAGTCGTGCGCCGCGATATCCGCCGGTTCGACGTCACCCAGGATGTGCTCCGGAATGAGTCGATAGATGCAGTTCACTTGCAGGAACGGCGACGCCGGGAAGTTCAGCGTGAACTGGACGGTGTAGTCGTCAACGGCCTCAACCGTATCGATCCGATCCGTCAGTTCCGCGGTCCGCGGCGAACCGGTATCTTCGTGCATGTGTGTTTCATAGGTGAAGACTACGTCCTGTGCGGTGAGTTGCTCACCGTCGTGCCAGGTCACATCTTCCCGCAGATTGAACGTGTACTCGATTCCGTCGTCGGAAATATCCCAGGATTCGGCCAGTTGTGGGTGCGGCTCGGTGGTCAGCGGGTGATTGATGACCAGTGCCCTGCTGAACATATTAATGATGCCCGAGGAGGTCGTATCCTGAGACAGCACCGGGTTCATCGTGGCCGCGTCGGAGAAGGAGCCGTACACGATCTGGCCGCCTACGTTCCCTACCGGCTCATAATCATCACCGAAGATGCTGTCGACATCTTCCTCGGCAACGGGTTCATCATCGTCGTCAACCGGCTCTTCGTCGTCATCGTCGGGTTCGACCGCCGGCTCATCGTCATCATCATCCACGTCGACAACATCGTCGTCGGGATCATCATCCTCACAGGCAGCAAGGATCGACGCCGCAACCGGCATGCTCAGACCGAGTACAGCGCCTTTGCGGATGACGGAGCGGCGCGTCATCGTAGCGCCGAGTACTTCGTCCTCGATCTTCCTGCTAAACCGGGATAGGTTCTCGCTCATGGGGCCCCTCTTCCTCCTCACGAAGCGACACGAATCTAAACTCTTCGTCAAAGCGGGCACGCACTCCGGCGCTTAAGACGCGTCGCGTAATAACTCATGCGCGACCCTTCACGCGCCAGACCCTCATGTGCTAGACAATCGCCTCGCTTGACATACTCCTGCGAACGTGCGATTCAGGCGTAGCTTCTCTCCTCCTTTCCGGCATCGCGTAACCGTATCAAGCTGGTGCGGTGTGTAATCGGCGAAATTGTATAGACTGTTGCACCTGCTGACAAGATCTTTCCGTGGGGTTGCAATTTTCGCAATAGCTAAATTTGCAAACTCCCTGGACCGACTGACCAGAATTCGACCAAATTTCTTCACATTCCTCAGTCTCAAGGCAATGTTGGAGATCGAATACGCCGAAGTTATCCAGTCTATGTCCAACCCGTAATCACAATCTGCATTAGCTTACGCTTCTGATCAAATAGTGGTTTCGCAAGAATGAGGCCCGCGGCAACAGCGCGCCGAAAACGCGTCGCGTAAATGCACGTGGAGATGTCGATCCCCTCCGCGTGCATACTCGTCGCTGTCCCCGATTGACCGCCGTGAGTGATCGCCCGGTGATCCTCAACTACCGAGAGTCGGTTGAGGGGACAATCGTGTGCTATTCTGTTGCGCGAACAGAACCACGAAATGGGAGTGTGCAATGGTTGCGAATTCACATGCTGGGGAAGATCGTTCAGGCGTGGCGACCGAATCGTACGCCGATGACCGGATCTACCTGGTGACCCGCATCGTCGCCGGGCTGCTCGTGCTGATACTGGCTATTGGTGCATCTCTTTTGTACATATGGCCGTTGGAGACAGAATCGCGCTTCGCCTGGCCAATCTCACCGGCGATGACACCGTTGCTGATGGGAGCCGGTTACTATGCCGGCGCCTATTATTTTCTGCGTTTGCTGCTGGGACATCGTTGGAGTCATGTTGGCGCGACGCTACCGGCCGTCGCTGTTTTCGCAACCGTCATGCTGATAACAACGGTGATTCACTGGGATCTGTTCACTCACGATCATCTCGCCTTCTATATCTGGACTGGCGTTTACATTATCGCCCCGCCACTGGTCGTCGGGATCTGGTACTGGAATGGCAGGCGAGATCCGGGGCGAACCGCTGAAGATGAGTATCCGACGCCCGGGTGGGCCCGCATGATCGTTGGTGCGCTCGCTGTTGGAGCGATCGCACTTGCGGCGTTCCTGTTCTTGGCGCCAGGGACATCCGCTGATTTCTGGCCGTGGGCAATCAGCCCGTTGACATCACGCGTGCTGGCAGGCTGGTTGATGCTCAGTGGCACGACCTCCGTCGTGCTCGCGCTGGACCCACGATGGAGCATCTGGCGAGTACCTCTGCAGACGCTGGTCATCTGGTCGGTGTTGATGACTATCGGCATGATCCGCGCCGTGGACGACTTCGATAGCAACGTCGCTGCGTCATGGATGTTCCCGGTCGGGGTCACCTTTGTCGGCGCAGCGTTCCTGTTGTTTTATGTCTACATGGAACGCGCAAGCCAGTCGACCTGAGGGCACGCGTTTTGATACCGCCGGTCGCGCCTGGGTAGTCTGAGTACCTCGCTCCAGGTGGCTGCGATGATGCTCGCCCGTTCGAGGAACGTCGACCCCCTGGTCTGGAGATCGGCGCCGAATTCCGAAACAGACCGTTCTTCACGAAACGAAATCCCGCCCAGTTGGAGCGGGATCTTCGGTCTTGACGGAATTTTCGAGGGAGCCGATGGCCGGACTCGAACCGGCGACCTGCTGTTTACGAATCGGTGGGTGGGCCGTCCGCTGGCGTCCGTTTTTGTTCTCTGCGTAGGCAAAACGGAAACGTGTTATCCACTGGCGTCCGCCACGTTTGTCAGTCAATCGCCAGTTAGTCAGTCAAAATGTCAGTCAAACGCGACGCTGTCTTGCCCGTGATTTTGCCTTGCCACAGCGGTTAGCGTCCCAGAGAGTGTGTAAGTAAAGCAGAGACGTTGACGAAGACGGCCATGGTGTGG
>SKKR01000432.1 GCA_007123655.1 Thermomicrobiaceae bacterium | reverse complement strand
GCTCCACGTAGCGGCGAACGGTGTGAATCGGCGATTCCGAAACCCGTGTCTGATCCTGACTGTTCTCCCGGGAACGTATTGAGCGCTCCGGCTCGTCGGTTAGTGGCCCGGTCTCCTCACGTTTCGGTCCCAGGAGTTTGCCGTCAAGCGGCGATCCGACCGGAAACACCCGCATCGGCTGCGCCGGCGTCTCGGTCCAGACCCGCTGGAACATGACCCACTGGTCGGGTGCATTCCGGAGATGTCGCTCGAATACTGCGACCATGCGTTCCAGCCCCTGCTGAACATCATCTTCGACGTTGTCGGTCTTCGGAACCATAAACGGCTCTTCGACTTCCATGAAGTAACCGTCTCCGTCCCGCCGCGCAAACGTCGGCACCACCGGTGCACCCGCGTCCCTCGCAATCCGGATCGGGCCGGGCGGCAACGTCGTCCGTTTACCGAAGAACGTAACTGGCTTCCCGTTCTGAAAGAAGTCACGGTCCGCGACGATCCCGATGAGTTCACCACGTCTGAGCGCCGAAAGGATACGCCGGAGTCCTCCAGGGGTCGCCGGCTCCATCCGAGCCCCCCGTGATCCCCTGAGATATGTAATGGCGGCATCGATGAACTCAGGAACCGTTCTCGCGGTCAGGAGGGTCAGTGGATACCCATTGAGCCAGATGATCTGCCCCACATAGTCGAACGCTCCGTAATGTGCGGTCACCAGCACCGCGCCCCTGCCACTGTTCACGAGTTTGTCCAGCGTCTCCAGCGCTCCCGGGCTTGTTTTCACCGAATCAAGCAGCAGCTCCGGCGTGAGATGCGGGACACGAACAAGATCCGCGAAGTTGCGGGCGCTCGTCCGAAACGCGCTCTTCGTAACGCGCCGCACGTCGTCCTCGGTCGCCTCGTCTCCCAGGACGTTCGAGAGATTGGACATGACGTTTCGGCGGTATGTCGGAAACAGATGGTAGAAAAGAAACGCCCCGACATCGGCCATCCGATAGAGAAACGACCGGTTGAATGTCCAGAGAATCCGGCTTATCAGCCGGACAAGGTACACCGCAATCCGGAGGTTGATTGGCTCTCGCGATTTCGTCGATCGAGCCGGCACTGGTTACTCCTGCCGCCAGAATCTAGTCGAACTGTTCAATCTGCCATCCGCGGTTCTGCGCAATTCTACGCAGTTCTCCGCTCGGATTGACGCAGACCGGATAGCCGAACATCTCGAGCAGCGGGACATCGCTGTGATGATCAGCATAACAACACGATTTCGCCAGGTCTATGTCAAGCCCGGCAGCGTGCGTCGCCATCAGGGTCGCTTTCGCCTCGCCGTACGGATGGAGGCCGGCAAGTCCTCCAGTCAATCGTCCGTCGCGAACGTGCATCTGGCTGCAGATCACATCATCGATCCCCAGATCGCTCGCGAGCGGTTCCACCACGTACGGAAGCGAGCCGGAAAGCAGTACCGTGCGATGCTGCATTTTCTGGTGCTCGCCGAGCCGGTCTATACCGTGTTTCGACAACGCTGGCCGGATCTCTTCGATCGCGCACTGTTGCCCGTGGAGACTTAACACCGCTTGATGCATGCCGGTGAGATAGGGCCGTTCGGACCGTATTCGCAATCCGATTTCACGCACTCCTTCCCGGAAAACGAACCGGACCGTTTCGAGCAGCGCTCTGGTCTGTAGCTGGCGGTAACGGATCAACCGCCTGAGGAAGATGCGCTCGGCCGTCGTTCCCGGGAGGAGCGTCCGGTCAAGATCGAACACTGCCGCAATCATTGGTTGCGGCCGTCATCATCCCTCAGGTAGTACATCGCATCCACCAGAACCGGGACGCCGCGAATTACCGTGAGTGCGAGTGAGGCGTAAACCATGAACCAGCCAAAGACAAGCATCGGTAATGAGTCGACCAAGTCGGCAAAAAGCGTCCCATCGGCATCAGGTAATCGTGCGGCAAACAAAGCTGTCAGAAATACGAACGCGATCCCCTTCGCCGCTCCATAAAACGCGCGCATAAACCTGGACGCCGTCAGAAAGCGCGTTACCGGAGTCCGGGCCATCGTGTCTTCGCCGAATGCTGTCTTCCCCTTCGTGTAACCGACGCCTCTCATGGTATCGACGAAGAATCCCCGGGTCATTACCAGGAGCGGCGCCCAGACTCCGATCAACCCGAGATGAGCGAACACGATCCAGAGCGCATTTTCCACAACGCGGTCCCCGGCGATATCCAGAATGGCTCCGAACTCGCTGGTGGATCCCTGGCGACGAGCGACAAACCCGTCTAAGGCGTCGCTGAGAAAGACGATCGCAACGACAGCGGCCATTACCGCCACGAGCGGAAAGGAACGTGTATAGATCAGTCCGATGGTGACGAAGAGGAGACCGAGGCGACCGATCGTAATCAGATTGGCCATACGCCCCCTGATCCGGCTACGCGTTGACCACCAGCGCATACGTACACGACCGTCCGCCCGGTCACCGATCGAGCACGAGCGGCGTTCCAGGCGGCATGATTATAGCAGAGGCCGGTCAGTCCACCGCTTCAGCGGCGAGTTCGAGCGGAAGCAGGTTAATCCAGGTCTTGCCCTCATCGAGCGGAATCTCTTCGTCCGATTCCCGGTCATAGAATCGCAGGGGCTCCGTTCGCTCGGTTCGTCTCCATTCGGCCTCGAATCGCTGTCCGTTCCGGAGCACCCAGGCATTGCCCGAGCCGTACAGGTCGACATTGTTGGATATCTCCCCCCGGGTGTTCGGCGCAATGTCCCCGATGAAGAAGTTTGCCCAGACCACCACAACGTTGCGTGGTGAGACGATATCGTCCGAATTCATATCACGCGCTTCCGTCCCGTTCACTGAGCGCTCATACGAATCGGTGTCATCGTTGTAACGAAACTCGACGTATCCAGAGGCATACGGGATGTTCACCCCGCGGCCAGCCAACCCATTCCCGGGGAGTTCACCGAAGTTGAACGGCGTATTCTCGGCATCACGCATCCAGCCGTGTGCATCTGCAGCATTGCGGAGCGCCGGAATCGACGTGTAGAGATTATGCGGTGCGAACCGGGAGCCGTCCCTCCAGGACGCGGAACTGGCGTTTCCTTCCAGCACGAGAAGCGGAAGACCGGCCTGCCACAGCCGCTCCTGGACGCCGATCGATGCCCCGGAGTAGGCCAGCATCGCATCGTGCATCGGCACGACATCGATATCCATCAACCTCGCGCTCCTCGTCGGCCCAACCACTTCCGGTGCGCTGGTCTGGTACAGGGCGAGGAACCGCGTAACGCCCGCCTCAGTGGGCGCCTCGTACACCAGGTCTGCCTCGGCAATGCCCGAGTGCGGCCGGGCATTCGGAGAGTTGTCGATCCTCACGGCGATCGGACGAGGCTGCTTTTCGGGAACCGGCTCCCCGGTCAGCGTCGCCCGTTCCGGCACCGGTGTCGGCGTCGGTTCTGGCGTGGGTGTCGGCGTGGGCGTTGGCACCGGCGTCGGTGTCGGCTCGGGCGTCGGCGTCGGCGTCGGTTCCGGAGTCGGGGTCGAGGTTGGCACGGCAGTCGGTGTCTCGGCTATCTCAGGTTCGACGTCGTCAATGGTTTCGCGGGTACAGGCCGCAAGGGCCAGTGCCAGAATCAGCACTCCAAGAATCGAATAGCGCAACAGTAGTCCTTCCGACGTACACGACGTCCGGCTGAGCCGTACTCATCGACGGTCCTGGTGAAGAATCCCGGAACTCTTGCTGAAGTCCCGCGAACGAACCTGCCAGCGTGATTCTAACGCGTGCCGCGGTTCAGGGTCACTTGGATTGATTGCCTGTGCTGACTATCGGAGCAGCATCAGCAGGGCGATCCAGGTGACGATGTGAACGATGATCGTCGATCCGAGCATCAGCCGCGCCGCAAACCGATCGAAGAGAGCAATGCTCCAGGCAAGTCCGATGTTGGCGATGAGCACCAGGCCGGCTATGGTCGGCAAGAACCAGATCTCCCGCGGTTCCCCGACTCGCCCTGGCAAACCATCCACGTTCCAGTGAAGGGTGAGCGAAGGCGGAATATCCTGATACTGGACCAGGATATACAGAGACATCGTGGCGGTTGCCAGAATTCCGATGGCGATCAGCACAAGTGAAACGGGGTCTCGCAGAAGCGTCGGACGCAAGACCGGACTCGTCTCTGACGCTGGCGCGCGTTGGACTGACACGGGCGGGGCATCGGAGGAATCGAAGGCGCCCGAAGTCCCTCGCACGGGTTGGCTCGCTGAAGCTGAAGCGCTCTCTCCCGTAGCAACGGCCTCGGTCGAGAACTCAGTGGTCCAGCCGGCGTCCACGAACTGCTGCGTGGCTGCGACCATCGGGTCTCGCCGCATATCTCCGGTTTGCTCTGGTGCCTCGACCGCGGCGTAGTACCAGCGCGCCAGTTCTTCCATGAAGAGCAACGGGCGTTCCGGGGAGATCGCGAAGCACCGTCCGTCCGCGAGAATGATGAGCACCTGACGCCGGACCGGCAACGTCGCGACGACGCGGATCGTTGCACCATCCGCTTCCTTCCGACCAACATAGTAGCCGGGCCAGAACGGTTGCCAGCCACCGGGCAGTTGCTCGAACGCCTCGAGTGCCGGGGCGACATCTTCGATCTCCTGATACTCGATCGTCGTCGACCAGATCCCCCAGGAAATGCGAATACCTGACGAATCCATGCGATATCCGATCGTCAGATATCCAAACAGGAGATAAACGAAGATGAGCGTCGCGAGTGTCGAGAGCAGAAGCAGCGCCAGGAGCGTCAGATCGTCGAGCGGAATGGTGATCTGTTCTGCTAGACCGAGATATGCGGTGACTGCGCCCATCACGGAGAGTATGGTGAGGATGAGACCGATCAGCCCGCCCGGTGACGCAGCGGCCCTCCAGTGACTGGCATGATCCTGGTCCACGCTCACCCCCTGGCTTCGTCCTGGCGTCCTTGCCTCACCGTTACCGTGCGTAAGCGGTCTTCAGGCCGCTTCTATTGGCGCACGATCGAACGCGACAGTATTGCTTGCGCTGATCTCGCCAGCCTCGACGCGCTGTTCAGTTACATGGTGACGACGATCAGGTGTCGTCCGCGTCGTCTTCAAAATCCTGGAACGGATCGTCACCATCAAACAGGTCATCGGCTTCATCGCCGTTGATCTGGATTTCCTGTTGCGGAACCCCGGGTTCGGTCTCCGGCATGGGCGGCTGCGGGGCCCCCGCCGGCGGCTGGAACTGCTGCTGCATCTGCATCGGGTCATCGGGGATATCCAGATCACCGGTGTCAATCTCCCGGGCCTCGCGTTGCTCCTGCATCCAGTCAGTGAACGCCCGCTGACGGAACTGCTCGAGCATCTGGAGTTCAACCGGACGATCCTCGTCGCGGTCCATTACGGTCGCGACGTGCCAGCCAAATTCAGACTGGAACGGTTCGCTGATCTCACCAGTGTCCAGTTCGAACACGACCTCGTCGAACTCATCGACCATGACCCCGCGCGGGAACCATCCGAGATCGCCGCCGTTCGGCGCCGATTGCTCGTCCGTGCTTTGCTCTTCGGCCAGTTCCGCGAAGTCCGCGCCGTCTTCCGTCAGTTCCTCGTAGATCAGATTCGCGGCGTCCTGCGTGGCGACGAGTATGTGCGCTGCGTGAACGTGCTCCGCGCGGGTCGACACATCCTCCGCCAGCCGCTCCCGGATCTTTTCCCGGGCAATTTCCGGTTTGATGAACAGCTCGACGAACGTATCGTGGGAGATTCCCGCTCGATCCAGCAGGAACCGCTCATGGTCAAGCTGATTCGCCTCGGCGGTGGCCCGGAGATCCTCGTCAGTTGGCGTGGGTTCCGGCTCCGGCGTGGGCATTTCGTCAATCTCTTCGTCGTCAGTGGCTTCCCCGTCGTCAGGGCCGTTCACGTCCCCCGCGTCGTCATCGGACGCGCCGTTTTCCGGATCGATCGCGTCGTCGGTGTTCGGCTCGTCAGGCACAGGATCGTCTGAAACCTCGATATCGACCGGAGGCTCAGCATCGGGATCTTCCATCTCTTCCGCCTGGGCTTCTGCGGTCGCAGTTGCCCACGCCTCCGCAGTCGGGTCAGCTGACGGACCGGCCGCACCGTCGCTTATCGGGGTGCCGGTGAAATACTGAACAAGGTAGTCCTGGACATCGTCGTCAGTGACTTCGATACCGAGCTCGTCAAGCGCATCCATGACAATCCGGTTTTCGATCATCTCGTTGACGGTCATCGGGTCGATATCGGCATTCTCGACGTTGCCCAGCTCCTGGTCAGCCTGAAGTGCAAGCTGCTGGTACTGCTGGGCCTGGTCACCCTCCAT
>SKKR01000399.1 GCA_007123655.1 Thermomicrobiaceae bacterium | reverse complement strand
GTTCCCGGAACGGCCATGACGTCCAGCCGAATACGCACCCGGTCCCCTCGCCGATCCGGGGGGTGAAACTGGAAGAAGGCACGGCTTCCGGTGACCGACGCGACGTCTACCAGGTCATTCTCCGAGACGAACTCGATTCGCTGTGGAACGCGCCTGAGGGCGAGATCCTCATCGAGATTCCGGGTCGAAACCAGAATGACAGGATGCTCGGTAATCTGACGAATCTCGGGCAGACTGGGGATCTGATCCTGCCCAGCCAATGGGATCTGAAGCAGGACGCTCTCCAGTAACGTGGCGCGCAGGTGTGTGATCGTCTCGTCGGATGGATGGGTGTCTCCGCCGTGCATTGTCAGCCTCCAGCGTGCCTGTACTCAGGCTGGATGAACCGGAAGGGCCGGCCGGCGAAACGGGAGTTCGCCGGCATAGTACACCCGGTATTAACCATCGCGATCAGGCCGGGTCGTCGTCCGGGGACGCGGGGCCGTGTCCACCCGGCGCGGCCTCCTGCGTTTGTCCCAGGGCTTCGATCTGATCGAGCGGTACCGGCCGAGCTGGTTCTGGCGAGCGAGCACTCGCCGGCGGACCGGGACTTTCAATCGTGCCGGCAGCGTCGGGGTCGTCGAACGGAGTCGTCGCGACGTCATCGCCGTCCCCCTCCGGCGCGAAATCGCCGATCAAAGGATCCGGCGTGGCTGCCTGGAACTCCGCCTCGCCGCCCGAACTTGGCCTGATCGCAACGCCGCGAGCCGTGAGTCTGATCTCGATTTCGGGAAACACTGGAATCCGCCTTCCGTTTCCGTGAGCAGCGATGCCAGTCAGACGTAGATGCGAAGAATCATCTGATCGTCATCGTCGGTTCGAATCGGAATGGTGACGCCCATGGAGCGCGCGGTGACCAGCGCCGCGTGCATGTTGGTGACGCCGTCAGTATTGCGGGGATCGACTTTGCGCCAGCCGACCCCCTGAAGATGGGCCCAGCAGTTTCTCCGCTCGTGAGTGACGAAAATCCGGTTAATTCGCGCTTCGTAGTATGCCACTCGGGACCTCCCTAGAGATACATGCGGCGGATAGTGTCCTGTTCCTCCAACACGCTCACGCGTATGTTGTGTCGCCGTGCCGCACAGAGCGCGAGATTCATGTTCGTGACTCCGTCGGTGTCACTCGGCTCGACTTTCTTCCAGCCGACGTCTTGCACGTACGCCCAGCAGTTTCGGGCTTCGTGGGTAACGAACAGCCGCTGGATCAACCTGTTGTGGTGCCAGAGATTCGAGCCGTAGATCGCCTGGATGCCGTTTATGTCATCTTGATGCAACCATCGATGTTCACCGCTGTAATACGGATACATCAGGGCATCGTCTTCCGACGAATGAGCAAGGCCGAGTGCGTGGCCGAACTCGTGCGCCGCAACGGTGACAAGATCGTAATCTGATGGTGGAGAATCAACTGACCAGGTGTTTTCGTCGTTATAGTGGCTGTCACCAGCAAGATCACCGCCGCAATCCGGCGGATAGAAGTTGTGTGCCAGTGGGGATGTCCCTTCAAACGGGAACGGACAATCATTGTGATCGTCCGTGCCGAACCGGATCAGAATCTCGTGGTTCTGACTGACTGGCACCTCTGTGAACGTCAACGGCACGACCTCTGCCCAGAGGTCGAACGCATCACGCACGGCTGAGCGAACCTGGTTCGACGTCAGATGAGTGGAGAAGTTTTCGAATGCGTAGCGGAGGTTGTTTCTTTCCCACTGACACCCGGATAGCTCATATCCGGCGACGTCCTCCGCGGCGACATCGAGGTTTCCACATCGGTCCTGTGACATCTTGGCGATGGTCGCCTCGTCGATGATCCCGGTCTCCGGCAATCCGACAAATCGCTGGAACGTGCGAAGTGCGACCTCGGTGGCCTCATCAAACGTGTTCATCTCCGCCGGTGCCGGCTTCGCCACAATTGTCTTCAACCCGGTTCGGCGAAGCCTTGGGGAGTCAAGATACCCGAACCGGGCCAGGTACCGGTTGGCGCGGAGGACGTCTTCACCTCTGGATCCAAGCGACGCCCCGGCTTCCCTGGGGACATACTCCTCAGACATAGGCATAAGGAATCCTTTCGATGACCGGCCAATCTGGACGACGGTGCAAGGCAGTCAGGAATTGACCGCGCAGGCTCAGCTCATTGGCGCGCTCCTCACTGTTCCGGGCGGTTCAGCAACAGGTACAAATCCGCTCTGTGAGGCCCCGAACCACACTGACGATCGGCAGTCGGGCGATATGGCTCGCCAGTGGGGCAATTCATTGTCTTTCGGCAAGAATGATGATAGCTACAGGATAAGCCATGTGCATGCTGAGTCAAGTAAGGAATATCGGCCAGTCCGGATCAGGACTTCCGGGGGATAGACTCGCGGTGCGGTGTGACCAGGATTCGAGGGAGGACAACCAGATAGTGAGCACGCGGAGTGCCGCGTGCCAGCGCGGGCGCGCTCAATCGGAGCGTTTCGATCAGTACGTCACTGCCAGTTCGTCCGGTCTGATCGCCTCTTCGGACTCTCCGTCAAAGAAGTGTAGCCGGCTGGTCGGGAGGACGATATCGACCTTCTGTCCCGGCTCGATCGGAGGGTCAGCGGGGAAGCGGGCGACGATTGGCTCGTCGAAACCGCACTGCAGGTAAACGTAGTGTTCGTTGCCCAGCAGTTCAACCACATCGATGGTGGCGGAGAGTGGGATTCCGTCCGGATCGGGGCCATGCACGTAGCCTGCGTGTATGTGCTCTGGCCGGATGCCGATGGTGACCTTTTGATGGTCCCCGGACTCCAGAATCGCGCGTATCCGGTCCGGAGCTTCGAGCCGGATGCCGTCCGTCGAGAGCCACAGCGCGCCGTCGCGGTGATCGAGTTCCAGCTCGACGAAGTTCATCGACGGGCTCCCGATGAACCCCGCGACGAACCGGTTTGCGGGCCGGTTATAGAGTTCCTTGGGGGTGTCGAACTGCTGAAGCTCGCCGAAGTCAAGCACGGCGATCCGGTCTCCCATAGTCAGAGCCTCGACCTGATCATGCGTGACGTAGATCGTCGTGGTTCCGATTCGACGGTGCAACTTGATGATCTCCGCGCGCGTCTGAACACGGAGTTTTGCGTCCAGGTTCGATAGCGGCTCGTCCATCAGGAACACCTGTGGCTCCCGAACGATCGCCCGTCCAAGCGCCACCCGCTGGCGCTGCCCGCCGGAGAGTTCCTTTGGCTTGCGGTGCATCAGGTGCTCGATATCCAGAATCCGGGCGGCGTCTTCAACCCGGCGCTGGATATCGTCTCTGGAAAACCGTCGCAGCTTCAGGGCGTACGCCAGGTTATCAAAGACGTTCATGTGCGGGTAAAGCGCGTAGCTCTGGAAAACCATGGCGATATCGCGCTCTTTTGGCGTGAGGTCGTTGACCACACGATCCCCGATGATGATCAGGCCTTCGGAGATTTCGTCCAGACCGGCGACCATACGCATCGCCGTTGACTTGCCGCTGCCCGAGGGGCCTACAAGGACGACGAATTCGCCATCCGGGAGCTCAAGCGAAAGATCCTTGACGGCGACTGTTTCGCCGAAGCGTTTCCAGACGTGATCGAATATCACTCGCGCCATGCCGCACCATCCAGTCAACCAGGTCGGGGCTCCGGGGTAACCGGTCCGGCTGACCGATTACCCCGACGTACGGGAACGACGGGTTAGTCGTCGTCCTCTTCCTCTTCCTCGTCCTCTTCATCCTCGTCTTCGTCTTCCTCGTCTTCTTCCATCTCCTCTTCGTCGTCCATCTCTTCGTCATCGTCATCGTCTACGGGATCGATGTCGGTCGGATCAGCATCCTCGCGGGCCTGTTCGAGCTGATCCTGGTAGCGGTCGAGCGTCTCCTGGGCGTCCGCGCCACCGGCCACGATCTCGCTCCAAGCGTCCGCCATGATTCGCTGGACTTCACCCCAGTAGACCACGTTCGGTCGTGCCTGGGCGGATTCCATCGCTTCCAGCACGGACTCGAAGTATGGCTGCTGCCAGCCTTCAACCGCATCATACGCGTCCCCACGTACAGACGGCCAGGCGAGTTCGCGCGTCAACAGTTCCTGAGTCTCCCGGGACATCAGGTACTCCGCGAACAGGATCGCGGCGTCGCGGTTTGGAGAGCCCGTGGGAATCCCGCTGACTTCTCCACCAAGCACCCTGGCTTCACCGGCCGGACCGGCCCAGCCACCGTAGGAGTGGATGTCGTCTCGGTTGCCGTCTTCCACGATGACGTTGATACCGAACGGCCAGTTGGATCCGAGGTAGACGCTGTCGTTGGCCAGGTACGTGTTCATCGTATCGAACCGGGCCGTGGCTGTCTGCGGGTTCATGTACTCGTTGAGCTGTTGCAGGTACTCGAACGCTTCGACGGCTTCCGGGCTATTCAGCTCGAGTGGATCTCCGCCGGCCTGCCAGATGAACTCGGTCACCGTCACACCGACCGGTCCGCCGCCCGGGTCCGGGGACCCCTGCACGGCCACGCGGCCGACGCCTTCTTCGTCGAAGAACGTCTGGGCGACTTCGAGCAGTTCTTCCCAGGTCCGGGGAACGTCGAGACCGAACTCTTCGAACTTGCCGGTATTGTAGTAGTTGATTTGCACGTTCGGGCGATACGGCAGGAAGTACAGCGTGTCTTCGAAGTAGAGCACCGGAAGCAACGCTTCGATCGTCTCGTCCGGGATCATGTCTTCGAACTCGCTGAGATCCTCAACAAGACCGTTCGCCACGAGCGGCGCCAGGCTGTTGTTGTCGATCGCGATCAGGTCAATCTCGACTGCGTCTGCCTGTACCTGGGCGTCAAGCTGGCGGACCAGGTCTGCAGCCTCGATCTGCAGGAACTCGACTTCGATCCCGGTCTTCTCCTGGAAGTCAGGCAGGATGATGTTATCGAAGACCGCGCGCTCCTGTTCCGCGAGCGACGTCGACCATCGGATCGTTGTCCCTTCGAACTCGCGGGACCACTCGTCATCGTCGACAGGCTCTTCGTCATCGTCGTCGACGTCGGGTTCTTCGTCATCCACTTCTACTTCATCGTCGTCATCGTCGATGACTTCTTCTTCGTCATCGTCATCCGGCTCGACGGCGACGTCGTCATCGTCATCGTCGTCATCCGCGCAGGCGGCCAGCAGCGCACCAATCGCAGGCACCGACAGGCCAAGTGCGATACCGCGCTTGAGTACCTGCCGGCGGTTGGTCCTGCCGTTCAGTACATCCTGATAGAGATCGTCGAACGATCTTCCAGACATGTTGGAACTCCTTTATCTGGTAACGATTGCGCATTGAGGTGCGCTCGGTTGGGACGGCGGTGCTGGAACCCCTGTTCCGAGCACCACGGTGAACGTTGGTCTGTCTCTGTCCGGATCATCTCGTTGAATCTGGCACCCTCCTTTTCTCTCTCCTCCTTCAATTCCAGGAAAGCCCCGATCGTCCCGGCTAGCCTTTCACTCCTCCACTCAGATAGCCGGTCCGGATATACCGCTGCAGGAACAACGTGATGAAGAAGACCGGGATGGTCAGCAGGATGGAGAATGTAGCGACATCGAAGAACCCACCCCGGCTGGCGTAGAAGTACGTGAGTCGCGGGAGCGTGAAGTTTGACGGCAGCAGATAGATGGCCCAGAGCAGATCGTTCCACGAATCGAGCCAGGCGAAGATGCCCGCCACGACGACGCCCGGAAGCGCCAGCGGCATCACGATCCGGATCAGCGTGCCGATCTTCCCGGCTCCGTCGACCAGCGACGCTTCTTCCAGGTCCCGCGGAATGACCGAAAACGTGCCAACCAGAATCCACGCGACGAAGGGCAGGCTCCGGATGGTGTGGGCCAGGATGAGTCCGAACTCGGTATCGCTCAGGCCCCAACCAAGGAAGCGTGCCGCGATGGGTGTGGCTATCGTCACCTCCGGGAACATGCGCGTGAACAGCAGTGCTGGATCGTTCACCGGCGCGAGAGACGCCATGACCACGTGAGCCGCGCGCACCGTGCCACCGTCAGCCATGGCGAGCCACGAGTCGCCCTCACGCTTGATTTCCCTGACCGGAGTTCGTTCATGGATCGTGACGGTCGCTTTCGGCAGGCTCTCAAGCAAGCCCCGCGTATAGGCGACCGGATCGAGCTGGATCTGCCGAGGAGCCCGGATGGACAGGACCTCGCCGAACGGGGAGTCGGCCACCGTGCGGACTCTCTCCACCGGGATGTCGAGCGCTCGCAGCGCCATGGCCTCACTCGCGAGTAGTCCGTCGTTCGAATGGCGACCTTCACTGAGGTAACCATCGGTTTCCCGGCACCCGC
>SKKR01000057.1 GCA_007123655.1 Thermomicrobiaceae bacterium | reverse complement strand
CCGGATCGTCAACGAACATGGAATGTATATAGAGCACGGAGCGGTCGTCGGAGACGTCCAGACTGAGCGTCCCCGGGGTCAGTGAGATCAGGTTCGCCAGCAGCGTGATTTCCGCGTCGGTCTTGACGCTCAACGGGATCGCCACGACTCCAGGGCGCATGAACTGGGACGGCGTAACCACGTCGTAGGCGACACGCAGGTTTGCCTTGAACAGCTCGTAAATGAAGAACAGCGCGAACCGGATCACCAGCACGACCCTCCGACCGTAGCTGGCGCTCCCGACTGCACGCTGGCCGAACACCACGACCAGAAACCCGAGCCCGAAGCCCAGTATCAGGTTGCCTGGGTCAAAATTGCCGGTTGCGGCCGCCCAGACCAGTGCCAGAAAGACGTTCAAGAGCAGGGCGTTTATGGCTCGTCTCCAATCACTGCTTCGATGTAGAGCCCCGGATCAAGCAGTTGCTCTGCCGTGTCGACCAGTAATGATATGACCGGCTGAGCCAGGATTCCCATCCCGACCGAAAGCGAGGCCAGAACAATGATCGGGATGAACAGCGCCACCATCTGCCTGGTCCAGCCCGGGAACTTCTCCACGCCGGGCGGGAGTTCTCCGTCCACTTCAGCCGGCGACGGAGTCCAGTAGCCTTCTGTCCAGATCTTGGCCATGGAAAACAGTGTGAGCATGCTCGTTAACAGGGCCACGGCCACGATGACGTAATGCTCGATCTCCAGGCTGCCCCGAACGAGTGTCAGCTTCGCCATGAAGCCGGAGAATGGCGGCATACCGGCCAGCGCAAGGGCGGACACGAAGAACAGGACCGATACATACGGGTGGTAGCGATACAGACTTCCGAGCTTTTTCAGTTCGTAGGTCCCCTGCAGCCGGTTCGCGACCCCACTGATCAGGAACAGATTCGTTTTGGTAACCATGTTGTGAATGACGTAGAAAAGCGACCCGGCAAGCGCGAGTGGCGACAGCAGCGCAAGTCCGACCAGCATGTAGCCGATCTGGCTGATGATGTGAAACGAAAGCAGCCGGCGGACCTCGGTCTGGGCAACGGCTCCGAGCACCCCGGTGACCATCGTCAGTCCCGCGATCACCAGAATGATCTGATGCGTATAGCCGGTCTCCTGGGTGAAGATGAGCGTGAACGCCCGGATCAGCGCATAGACGCCAACTTTACTGAGCAAGGCCGCGATGATGGCCGTGACGGCGATCGGCGGGGTGTGATAAGAAGCCGGAAGCCAGAAGAACATCGGGAAAACCGCGGCCTTGATCCCGAACGAGACGAGGAACAGGGTGCCTACCGTCGTCACCAGCCAGGGTTGGTCGACGTCCTGCAACTTGAGGCCGAGATCACCCATATTGAGTGTGCCAGCCATACCGTAGAGCAGTCCGATTGCGCTGAGCAGGATCATTGATGAGACCAGATTGAGCGCGACGTACTTGATCGACCCCTCCAGCTGTGGTCGCTCGCCGCCGAGCGCAATCAACACGAACGAGGCGATCAACATGATCTCGAACCAGACGAACAGGTTGAACACGTCGCCCGTGAGGAACGAGCCGGTAATGCCCATCAGCAGGATCTGGAATACAGGGTAGAAGCCAAACGATTCACGCCGGGGGTCCATGGAGCCGAGCGCGTAGATTGATACGGTGAGCGCCGTCAGGCCGGTCATGAGCACCATCAGGGAGGAGAGCAGGTCCGCGACGAAAGCAATACCGAACGGCGCCGGCCAGTCGCCCATCTCACTGACGAGGATGCCGTCCTGGTTGACTGTCCAGAGCAGTGCGATGGCTGCCACAAGCAAGGCGCCGGACCCGATAGTGGAGATGATCCGCTGGTGCGCCCGGCTGTCGTAAGAGAACAGGGTGATCACCGCGGTTGCCAGCGGGATAACGATTGGCAGCGCGACGAGCACGTCGTGACTCATGTGTCGGTGCTCCGCATTTCGTCCAGATCATCAGTCCCGACGGTCTGGTAGACACGTTTCACCAGCACCAGCGTGAAGGCCAGCACGCCGAAACCGATGACGATCGCTGTCAGTATCAGGGCCTGCGGCAGCGGGTCCGCAAATGGAACCGGGGGTGCCGTCTCGCCCTCCGGCACGAGCGGCGGGCTCCCACGTGTCAGTCCCGCAGCGGTAAAAAACAGGAGATTGGCGGACTGGCTCAGGAGCACCAGACCGATTGCCAGCTTGACGATGCTCCGTCTCATCATCAGATAGACACCGGAGGCGAACAGGGCGCCGACCACCAGGGCCATCAGGGTTTCCATGTCACTCCTCCGATAGCGTCAGAACCACGAGCAACGTCGTACCGATGACGACAAGAAACACTCCGATATCGAATAGCAGAAACGTTCCCAGGTGGACTTCTCCGAAGCCCGGAATGTCCAGGTCGTACCAGAGGTGCGTCAGATAGGGATCCTGCGTCAGCAATGCGAAGACCCCGGATCCGCCTGCCAGTAACAGGCCGATTGCGATCATCATCTGCGGCCGGATTCCGAGTACGCGACGGGTTGACGGGACGTCGAACGAGATGGCGTACAACGTGAACGCGGCCGCGGCAACGAGCCCGCCGATGAACCCGCCCCCTGGTTCATCGTGCCCGCGCAGGAGCAGGAAGATCGAGAATAGCAGGAGCACGGCAACCAGTGATCTCGCCGCGGTCTGGAGAATCAGAGACGTCATTGTTCGGTCCTGTCCTCCCACAACCGCAAGCGAAGCAGCGCATAGACACCGATGCCCGCAACCGCAAGCACGATGATCTCGCCCAGCGTATCAACAGCCCGGAAGTCGACCAGGATGACGTTGACCACGTTCCGGCCGTGGGCGAGCGGATAGGCCTCTTCCGCGTGGAACTCCGAAATAGGTGGTTCAAACTGAACGTTGCTGACGATGAGCACCAGCACCGTCATCAATGCCCCGGCGGTGACCGCGACAACAGCGTCTCTGGCTCTGGATGATGGTCTGGAAAGCGTTGCGAACTGCGGTAGTCGATAGAGCACCAAAACGAACAGGATGACAGTCAGCGTTTCCACGAGTATCTGGGTCATGGCCAGGTCGGGCGCTCCGTAGAGGATGTAGATCGTCGCCACGCCATAACCCACCGTGCCCAGCGCTGCCACGGCGGCCAGGCGGGACTGAGCCCGCACGGCCATGTACGCCCCGAGCAGGACGATAATGGCCACGCCCCACTCGTAGAAGCGGATATCATTCAGATCACCGGCGATTTCAATGTCCCCGTATGTCGCCAGCGGGTAGACCGCCGCGACGACCAGGACCACCAGGATGGTCAGGAAATAGAAGCGCAAATAGCCGTTCTGGATGATCCTCGTCTGCCCCCTGGCGACAATGTCCAGCAACACCAGTGCGCCGTCGTACGCCGCTTCCGACCCGACACGACCAAGCTCCCAGGTGAGATTGCTCAGGTTGCGGACCTGTTCCCGGAAAACATAGGCAACAACCCCGAGCGCGACGGTGATCGCGCTCATGGCGAGCATCACGTTGAGCCCGTGCCAGAGGTAGATGGTCACTTCCACCGGCTCGCCGGTGATCGCGCTGATGGCCGGCGAGATGATACGGGCATCCACAAGACCAGGAAGGATCCCGATCACCAGCCCCAGCGCGCCCAGGATGAGCGGCCCGAGCCAGAAAGCGACCGGTGCTTCGTGGGCGTGCTTCGGCGTCTCGCGTTCCGGCCCCGTGAAGGGGTGAATCCCGGTGATGCCGGCGATCGCGACCATGAGGACGTTGCTCACCACGGCGATAAACGCCAGCGCAACCGCCCAGGTGTCCATATCCAGCGCGGCCTCGTAGACGAGTTCCTTGCCGATGAATCCGAAAAGGGGCGGAATTCCAGCCATGGAGAGGGCAGCGATGCCTGCCCCCACCGCGGTTATTGGCATCAGTTTTCGGAGTCCCCCGAGAATCCGGATGTCACGAGTCCCTGTTTCATGGTCAATGGTGCCGGCAACGAGAAACAGGGCGCCTTTGTACAGTGAGTGAACGACCAGGGAGACCATAGCCGCCTTGAGTGCGATCTCCGTCCCGATCCCGATCAGCATCGTGAGCAAGCCGAGCGTACTGACGGTGGTATAGGCCAGCAGTTGTTTGAGATCTGTCCGCTGAATCGCCAGGTAGGCGCCAACCAGCATCGTCGCCGCCCCGAAGGTGGTCAGCGTGTATTGCCAGGCTTCTGTTCCGCCGAGCGTCGGGTTGACGCGAGCCAGCAGATAGACGCCGGCCTTCACCATCGTCGCGGAGTGCAGATAGGCACTCACCGGAGTGGGTGCGGCCATCGCCCCCGGAAGCCAGAAGTGGAACGGGATCTGAGCGGACTTCGTGAACGCACCTCCCAGGATCAGGATCATGATTGGCAGATAGAGGGAGTGATCCTGGATGACATCCGCCTGGTCGACGAGCGCCGAGAACTCCCAGCCGCCGCCGACGATCGCGAGAAGAATGAGCCCGACCAGTAGAAACTGCCCGCCGATCGCGGTGACCAGCAGTGCCTGACGTGCCGAGTAGCGGGATGCCTCGCTGTTGTGATCGAACCCGATCAGCAGGTAGGACGTGATGCTGGTGAGTTCAAAGAACACGAAGAAAGTGATCAGGTTGTCGGCCAGCACGACCCCGAGCATCGAGGCCATAAACATCAGGATGTAGACGTAGAAGCGGCCTAGCTGATGATGCCCTTGCAGGTAGGCGCCGCCGTAGAACATGATCAACGTGCCGATACCGCTGATCAGTAGCGCGAAGATCAGGCCAAGCCCGTCGACCTGGAAGGATAGCGAGACATCGAGAACAGGGATCCACTGCAGTGAGTATTGCCGGACTTCACCGTCCGCGACTGCCGGGATGAATGTGAAGAGGTAGGCCGTGATGGAAAGCGGAAGAATCGCGATCACCCAGCCGATGCGGTCCCCAAGCCACCGCGTCAGCCAGGGCGCGATCACGGCGACCACGAACCCTGAGAGTACTGCTGCGAGAATCCCCATCCGGCACGCCCACCCCGGTTGACGTTGACGTCACGCACGTTGAAGCCGGATCGCCGCTGGTCCGATACGTGACCCGGCCGCGCAGTTGCTGGCTGAGATCCCCTGCGTCAGCCGCTCACGCGCCAAACATGAGGCTACCATACTGATTGGCCGGGGTTAACGGTGGCTTGTGAATCCTGTAACGGATCACTCGTCTGGCGCGCCGGACCATTCCGTTGCCTTCGCCCGTGCAAGCCGGCGCTGGTGCAGCGCGTGGATCGCCAGGAGTACGAGCGTCAGCGCGGTGATCGGCAGGACGAACACGAGCATGATCTGGCTGAATGCGGGCAGGGCTTCATGCTGCTGGGCACGAAGGATCAGGTAAGTTGTGTACGCCACGAAATAGGCCACAAAGAGCCCGCCTTCCCAGCGCGCGATCTCCCCACCGGTGAAGAAGATCGGCAGGCAGGCGATCGCCACCGCGATCATCACGAGCAGATCGAAGTTCAACGCAGACGATGGAACGGGTATGTCGACCGGAACAATGAACCCGGCGACCCCCAGAACGAGGAAGATGTTGAAAATGTTGCTTCCGACGGCATTGCCCACGGCCAGGTCTCGCTCTCCCTTCAATGCGGCGAGTACCGAGGTTGCGATCTCTGGAAGCGACGTGCCGACTGCCACGACGGTCAGTCCGATGACCATCTCACTGACGCCTATGGCAACTGCAACCTCGATTGCCCCGTCGACGAGCCACCGGGAGCCAAGAACCAGCATCCCGAGCCCGATGATGACAAGAATGATGCTTCTCGGGATCGCCCGGCTGCGCGCCCGAAGAACCTGCACTTCATCCCCGGAGATGGCGGCCGCCTCGCGCCTGTCAGCGCGACGCCTGGTGCCGAGATAGAGCACTACCGCGCTATAGACGAAGGCGCCAATCGCCAGGACGCCGCTTTCCAGGCGTCCGATTCGCCCGTCCAGGGACAGCACTAATAAGAGAATCGATGCCCCAATCATGATCGGAACATCGAACCGGACCAGCTGGCTCCGGACCAGCAAGGGAGCAACGAGGGCGGCCGAACCGAGCACCAGCAGGATGTTCGCAATGTTGCTCCCGATAACGTTTCCGAGGGCCAGGTCGGTGTTGCCTGCGAATCCGGCCTGAAGCGTCACCGCCACCTCGGGGGAACTTGTTCCGTACGCGACCACGGTCAGACCGATGACCAGTGGCGAGATACCAACGGCCAGTGACAATCTGGTGGCCCCTCGTACAAGTAACTCGGCGCCGGCCACGAGAAGTGCGAGACCGGCCACGAGGAGGCCGAGTGTCAGCAATGTCATCGTTGGGTCGAGTACCTTCCCTCGTTGGCGCCGTGAGTCGCGCGTACCGGTATTGTAAGCGTTCCGAT
>SKKR01000261.1 GCA_007123655.1 Thermomicrobiaceae bacterium | reverse complement strand
GATCGACAAAGTCTCGTCCTTACTTGTCGTGACATACCGTGATGACGAAGTTACCCCTGATCACCCACTCCAGATAGTTCTCGGGGATATCGCGACCTTCGGAAATGTGACGCGACTTCAGCTCGCGCCGCTTTCGGAAGCCGCGGTTGGAATGCTGGCCTCAGACAGCGAACTTGACGCGCGCTCACTGCATCAGAGAACTGGCGGAAACCCGTTCTTCGTCACGGAGGTACTTGCCACTGAAGGTGAGCAGATCCCCGAAACCGTACGAGATGCGGTTCTGGCGCGAGCGTCACGACTTTCCCGCTCCGCACGCTCTGTGCTCGATGCCGCTGCCGTCATCGGTTCGACGATCCCGGCGTGGCTGCTTGCCGAGGTCACCCAGGCTGATGATTTTTCGGTTGACGAATGCCTCTCCTCCGGGGTGTTCGTGACACACTCGCAAGGGTGCGCGTTCCGGCATGAGCTCGGGCGGGAAGCCATTCTCGATGTGCTGCCTGGTCACCGGCGCCTGATGCTACATCGAATGGTGCTCGAGGCGCTGGAAGCAGCCGGTGCGGCCGACCATCCTGACGAAGCGGCGGGGCTGGCGCATCATGCCGAAGGGGCTGGTGATTCTGCCCGGGTTCTGAAGTACGCCCCCGTGGCAGCGGAACGAGCGGTAGCAATGCGTTCCCACCGGGAAGCGGCCGCCCAGTACGCACGAGCACTTCGATGGGCTGACGATGCGGAGGCTGCGTTTCGGGCGGAGCTGCTGGAGCGATACGCAGCTCAGTGCAATCACATCGATGAACTGGACGAGGCGATCCGAGCACTTGAGCAGGTGATCGACATTCACAATGATCGTGGCGACGTATCTGGAATGGGTCGAGCTCTGCACTTGCTGTCGAACAGGCTTGTCTCGGCGGGAAGGACGAGTGAGAGCGATGCCGCCAGTAAGTGGGCCCTTTCCATGCTTGAGTCAAGCGGGCCGCTATCCGAATTCGCCCGTGCCTGCCGCAACGAAGCACAGATCCGCATGCACAACGGAGACACGCAGCAGGTAGTTTACTGGGGAGAGAAGGCGATCGAACTCGCGCAGCGAACAGATGACCGGTCGACGATTATCAATAGCGAGCAGTCAATCGGAGTCGCGCTCCTTGCTAAAGGTGACCGAAGAGGAGTGGACTATCTAAAGCGGGCGATCGAACGGTCACGGGACCTCGGGGACAGCGAACTCGAGGCAATCGCGACGGTCAATATGGGGTCCGGACTCGTGGAAAACTTCGCGTTTGACGAGGCGGTTCCATGGTTCAACGCGGCCTGCAAACACTCGGAACTTCACGACTACGTACGCATTCTCTGGTACGCACAGTCGATGCTTGCACTGTCTCTGGTCCACACTGGAGAGTGGAAAAGGGCGGCCAGCATTGCCCTCAAGGTCGTCGAGCGACCCAGGATAATGACAACCAGTCTCATTACGGCGCTCGTCGCCGTGGGAAGATTGCGGACACGTCGTGGGGATCCAGAAGTGTGGCCAGTTCTCGACCGCGCCCTCGAACTCGCGATTCAAACCGATACGCTGCAACGGCTGGCGCCGGTGCGTTCGGCCCGGGCGGAGGCCGCCTGGCTGGCGGGTGACTTGCCGACTGCTCGCACCGAGGCGATGGCAAACCTGGAGCTGGCGCTTGACCAGCAACACCGCTGGTTCGCTGGCGAGCTTACGTACTGGCATTGGAAAGCCGGTGCCGACGTCGAGGTGCCGGACTGGATCGCCGAGCCGTTCGCTTTGCAGATCCGCGGTGAATGGCAAGAGGCGGCTGAGAAATGGCGAGAGATGGATTGTCCGTATGAGACTGCTCGAGCGCTGGCAGAGAGCAGCGACGAATCCGCACTGCGTGAGGCGCTTGACATCGTTACTGACCTGGGCGCCGGGCCTATGGTTGGGATTATCCAGCGCAAGCTGCGAGAACTCGGCGTGCGGAACATCCCGCGTGGACCACGACGCCAGACACGAGAGCACCCTGCCGGTTTGACTCGACGCGAGGCGGAAGTGCTCGAGTTGATTCGAGAAGGCCTCCATAACGCCGACATTGCCGAACGATTGTTCCTCTCCCCCCGGACAGTCGAGCATCACGTATCCACAGTTCTCTCCAAACTCAATGTTCGGACGCGCCTGGAAGCCGTGCGCGAGTTCGAACGCGTCAGTAACGTTGCCGAAAACTAAGTACCTCCCTGCACCAACATCCGTGTATCCGCCGATGTGTCCCTGAGTGGTCATCTGCCACGCTGAACGCAGCGTTGTTATCTGTCGATTTCGGTGCGATGAGAAGTCTCGCAATGGCGCCGGGAGGCGTAGGAACTCGCTCTCTCCCGGTTACCGGACGCGGGCCCGCTGACTCGTCGCCCTTGAAGGGAAAGGTGTCATGCAACGTCGACGAACAGTACTGATAAGTACCGAGCTGCTCCGCGGGCAGGCCGCGAGACGCGCTATTCAATGGGTGCTCGCGATCGTGGTTGCGACGATGATGCTGGGTGCCGTTCAGTCCAGCGCATTGATGCACGAAGGTGATTCGTCAGCATCCTCGGAAGAAATGTATGTTCCGAATCCTGTGTTCGGGCCATACAAGGGCTACACAAACGACAATAGCTCCAATCCCGACTCGCGCTCGTTGCTGTCTGCGCTCCATGTCTCGGTACCGAACAGTTCCCTTATAGGTCCGTATCAGGGAGCAGTTCACGGTTCATCCTCTGGCTCTGTACCAGTCGTGAGCGGTGACGTCATTCAAGAGGACGTTCGCGCGAGTCCAGTTGACGAGCGGTACCACGGCGAGTTCAGACCAGACGTGGTTGCCAATCCTGACGTTGGTCCGTTCAAGTAAGAAGGCAGCAGGAGTACCGACCTCTGCAATGGCGCACCGACGGGAGCCGGAAAGCGACCTGCCGGGGTGCAGTAGACGTCGCGACATCCCCGGAATTCGATAAGAGATCCTACAGAAGAACGGCTGGCCCAGCGCCAGCCGTTTTTCATGGCTCCGCGTGTCCCGTGCGGAACAGGTTCGGAAAATGAGCTCCCGAAAGGAATTGAGTCGCTGCGAAGGATGGTTTACGATAAACGGTGTTCGGAGCTCAAATCTCTCACGTTGAGCTGAGTGAAGCGAGGCGCCGGTGCATCTCCTCGAGCGGGAAGGGAATTTACGCGACCTGCGTGAGACGCTCGATCAGGTCGCGAACAGCGGTGGTCGGCTGGCACTCGTTGCTGGCGAAGCCGGGGTCGGCAAGAGCAGCCTGGTTCGCGCATTCACCGCGCAGCTCGGCAAGCCGTTCGATGTCTTCATTGGCGCCTGTGATCCACTGACGACGCCGCGCCCGTTGGGGCCGCTGCTGGACATCGCACCAGAGCTGAGCCCTGAGCTGGCAGAATCGCTCGAGCGAGAGGAAGCCCGGTTTCAGGTCTTCCAGGGGTTCATGACCGCGCTTGGGGAAGCCTCGAAACCGACAGTGGTTGTGATCGAAGACGCTCACTGGGCTGACGAAGCGACGCTGGACCTGCTCCGGTACTGTGCCCGACGGATCGACACGGTCTCGTCCTTACTTGTCGTGACATACCGTGATGACGAAGTTACCCATGAACACCCACTTCGGGCCCTTCTGGGCGACATCGCAACGTCTGGGACGGTACACCGAGTCAAACTGAAACCGCTGTCGGAGGATGCAGTTCGCACGCTGGCGTCAGAGAGCTCGCTGGACGCCGGTTCACTTCATCGCCGGACCGGTGGAAACCCGTTCTTCGTGACCGAGGTGCTCGCCGCTGAAGATGAGCAGATCCCCGATACCGTACGAGATGCGGTTCTGGCGCGAGCGTCACGACTTTCTCGATCCGCACGCTCGGTTCTTGACGCGGCAGCCGTCATCGGTTCGACGATTCCGGCGTGGCTGCTTGCCGAGGTGACCCAGGCTGATGACTTTTCAGTTGACGAATGTCTCGCCACAGGCGTGCTCGTCACGCATCCGCAGGGATGCGCGTTCCGGCATGAGCTCGGGCGGGAAGCGATTCTGGAGGCACTTCCGGCTCACCGGCGGCAGGCCATTCATAGGGCTGCGCTCGATGCACTGGAAGCGGCGGGAGCAATCGACCGGCCTGCCGACGCCGCGGCCCTTGCGCACCATTCAGAGGGCGCACGTGATTCAACTCGAGTTCTGACCTATGCTCCGGTTGCGGCGGAACGAGCCGAGGCGCTACGTTCCCACCGGGAAGCGGCCGCCCAGTACGCACGAGCACTTCGTTGGGCTGACGATGCGGAGGCTGCGTTTCGGGCGGAGCTGCTGGAACAATACGCGCGGCAGTGCAATCGCATCGATGAGCTCGGTGAGTCGATCCGCGCGCTGGAGGAGGCGCGCGAAATCCGAGCGACATTGGGTGACACAACCGGTGAAGGGCGTGTCCTTTCCCTGCTGTCTGGTGCGCTAGTTGGCTCCGGAAGGAACCGGGAGGGCGACGAGGCGAACAAGAACGCGATCCGCCTGCTGGAGTCACAGGGCTCGCAGTTTGAGCTTGCCCGAGCGTGTCGGGCCGAGGCGCAAAACCGGATGCTCAACCGTGACACCCAGGAGGCGGTTTCCTGGGGTGAGCGAGCGATCGAACTTGCGAAGCGGGCGGACGATCAGTCAACGATCATAGCTGCCGAACAGGCAATCGGGGCTGCAATTCTCGTAACAGGAGATCGCGGCGGTGTTGTGTACCTGCAGCGGGCGCTGGAACGATCTCGTGAAATCGGCGAAGGCGAATTTGAATCACTTGCGCTCAACAACCTCGGGTCCGGTCTCGGTGAGATCAACGCGTTCACGGAGGCAGTTTACTGGCTGGAAGAGGCCTGCCGGCATTCGGAGAAGCACGACTACGATCGACAGTATTGGTACGCAAGAGCGTGGCTGGCACTCGCACTTGTGCACACCGGCGAGTGGGACCGGGCAGGGAACATTGCACACGACGTTGTCGCCCAACCAAACATCTCAGTTATCAGCCTGATTATGGCTCTGGTCGCTCTCGGACGTCTTCGGACACGCCGTGGTGATCCCGACGTATGGCCGACACTTGACCGGGCGCTTGAACACGCTGTGAGAACTGACACACTTCAGCGTCTGGCGCCGGTTCGTTCCGCCCGGGCCGAAGCCGCCTGGCTTGCAGGTAACCACGATATGGCTCAGGCTGAGGCAACGGCGAGCTACGACCTTGCGGTTGACCAGCAGCACATCTGGTTCACCGGCGAACTGGCGTACTGGCATTGGAAGGCCGGTTCCGATGTCGAGGTTCCGGACTGGATCGCCGAACCGTTCGCTCTGCAGATCCGCGGTGAATGGCGAGAGGCGGCTGAACAATGGCGGGAGATGGGTTGTCCGTATGAGACTGCTCGAGCGCTGGCTGAGAGCAGCGACGAATCCGCACTGCGGGAGGCGCTCGAGACATTCAGTCACCTTGGCGCCGGTCCGATGTCGGCGATCGTTCAGCAGAAGCTCCGGGATCTTGGTGTGCACCGAATACCTCGTGGTCCCCGACCGGCAACCCGACAGAACCCCGCCGGGCTGACTGCCCGGGAGTCAGAGGTGCTGGCGCTCATCCGGGAGGGTCTGAGCAACGGCGAGATTGCCGCCAGGCTCTATCTGTCCCCCAGGACCGTGGAGCATCACGTCTCGGCGATGCTCGGCAAGCTCAACGTGCGTACCCGGCTCGAGGCCGCCCGGCTTGCGGATGAGTACGGCATTCCCGATCCAAACTAGGTACCGGAGTTTCCCAAGGTAGGTACACCTCCCGATTTGCCCTGTCTGTGACCCCGTCAGAATGAACGTACGAGGTTATTCGCCACATACACGAGGAGGTTTTGTCATGGCGCGCTATCTGGTTGAGCGGACGTTTCCGGATGGACTCGGAATTCCCGCGAACGCTGAAGGGTCCGCGACGTGTATGGGAGTAGTCGACGGGAACTCTGCGTTCGGAGTGACCTGGGTGCACTCCTACGTGCAGGAGGACAAGCGGAAGACCTACTGTGTCTACGACGGCCCGGATCCGGAAGCGATCCGGAATGCGGCCGAGCGGAACGGTCTGCCCGTTGATCGCATCACGAAGGTCGCGGTGCTGGACCCCTATTTCCACAGGTAGGTGCGGCACGACGTTCAGCGTGGTTAGTCAGAGTCAGAAGAAAGGATCAGGGAATGCAATCGCAGATGAGCGCAATCACGCACTTCCAGACACATCTCGGAAAGCTGGCAGCGGCGGCTGCCCTCGCGTTCGCCGTGGCGATGCTGGCGGCGACTCCCGCCGGGGCGTCGGGCCCGACGTGCTCGGACTTCGGTGGCGGCATATGGGAAAACCACGGGCAGCACATCGTAGGTGACTACGTTGTTGGCGGTGGTGTCGAGTGGCCACCGGCCG
>SKKR01000221.1 GCA_007123655.1 Thermomicrobiaceae bacterium | reverse complement strand
AATCAGGCCGCCGTTGCCTTCCATGTCGCGAACGATTGCCTCACCTAGCGGTCCCCGATAGAGATAGTCCGGCCCATGCTGGCCGATCGCCTCCAGCGTGGCCGCGTAATCGTCGCGACGGATCGTATCGCCGACCCGCGGCGGTTCGCCGTCCGGGAGGAAAACTTCCGCCGATGCCGGAAACTGTGCAAGCTGATCCCGACACTGGATGATCATCGCCCGGAGATACGGGCTCACCCTGAAGCCGTTGCGGGCCGAGCGGACTGCCGGTTCGATCACCCGGGAAAGTGGCAGGTTGCCATACCGCTCGATCGCCGTGGCCCAGCCCAGCAGTGAGCCTCCGGTCGCCACCGCCAGGTAGCCGGTGTTGTTCAGCTCACCTTCCACGTCGTTCTCAAGCGATCCCGGGATCGGGGTGAACATGTCTTCCCGCGCGTTCAGTGGAACAGTGGCGTAGTTGTCGATAGTCGTGACCGTGCCGTCCGCCAGCCGGATCGTGATGAATCCCGCTCCGAAGATCGTGGTCATCATCGGTTCCACCACGGACAGGGTGAACATGGAGCTGACCGCGGCATCCACCGCGTTGCCGCCGTCCATCAGCACTTCGGTTCCGGCGAGCGATGCCAGTGGGTGGTTCGAGGTGACCATCCCCTTGCCGGCAATCGCTTCCTGTTTGAACGTTTTCAGTTCGATCGGTGTTCGTGGAGTGCTGGTCATTGAGTACTTCCTTCTGTTGACGTCAGATTCAGAGACCACCTTAGCCCGGGCCGGCGCCTGCGGCAACACGCCAGAGGGGCGTCCTTCTGTGCTAGCATCGTCGCATCCGGGGGCGCTGGCTGGCAGCCGTTACGAAGTCCGAAGGCACGGGGAAGGAGCCGATCTGTGCCAGCATCATCCAGGGACATGACACCATCAGCCCGGGCCGGACGCCTACCCGCTTCGCCGATTCGACGACTGGCTCCGCTCGCCGACGCGGCCAGGGAGCGCGGGATTCACGTTCATCACCTCAACATCGGCCAGCCGGATCTCGCCCCGCCGGACAGTGTGCTTCGCGCGCTGGAAGACGCGTCCAGCGAATCGCTGGTGTATGCGCCCGCTCGCGGGTCATCGGACGCCGTCAGCGCCTGGCAGATCTATTACTCCCATCACAGCGTGGAACTCGAACTGGACGACATCCTGGTCACGAACGGCGCAAGCGAGGCGTTGATGCTTGCCTTGCTCACGACCTGCGATCCCGGCGATGATATCTTGCTCCCGGAGCCCTTCTACGCGCCGTACAAGGGGCTGATCGCGATCACCGGCCTCAATCCCGTAGCGGTCCCGAGCGGGCCGGATCTCACCCCGCCGTCGGCTGACACGGTGCGCGAGATCGTCACCCCCAACACGAGCGCGATGCTGATTTGCACGCCGAGTAACCCCGCGGGGACCGTCTACGGCCAGAATGACCTGAGCGACCTCGGCGCAGTCGCGGTCGAGAACGGATTCTTCCTTTTGTCCGATGAAACGTACCGCGAGATCGTCTTCGACGGGCCAGCCGCCCCGTCAGCGCTGGCGATTCCCGGGCTGGACGACCACGTCGTCGTGATCGACAGTGTCTCCAAACGGTTCAATGTCTGCGGGTTGCGGATCGGCAGTCTGGTGAGCCGAAACCGGGCGATCATGAACGCCGCGCTGGAGATCGCTGAACTGCGTCTGGCGGTACCGATGATCGATCAACGCGCGGTGGTCAGCGCGCTGACGGCCCCGCGGCCGTATGTGGATACGGTGGTCGACGAGTATCGGAAACGGCGGGACGCGGTCCTGGAGGGACTGCGCACGATCCCGGGCGTTACCGCGCATCCGCCGGCCGGCGCGTTCTACGTCGTGGCGGATCTGCCAGTGGCCGACGCGGAATCGTTCGCGGCGTGGATGCTCAGTGAGTTTGCGCTCGACGATGAGACCGTTATGCTCACCCCGATGAGCGATTTCTACGCCACGCCCGGGCGCGGTGTGAACCAGGTCCGGATCGCCTGCGTCTTTGACGCTGACACACTTGCCCGGGCAATCGAGATCGTGGGACAGGGATTGTCGGTTTACCGCGGCGAGAGCTAGTTCCTACGGAGCCGCGACTGATGACGACGCGGATGCTCCCGGGTACTTGTGCCGCCGGGCGACACTCGGGGGCTTCGCCGCTCACACGTCGACGAGGTCAGTCACATCCGGTAGCCATCGCTCCTTCGACGAGCTGCTCGAGATCGCCGAACGCCTCGAGACTGGTGTTGATCGTCATCAGCGCCGCTGTGATCTTGATGTACTCGGCCGAGACAATCAGCGTGAGACACGCGATCCCGCCAACGCCGGGGGCGCAAATCGCTGCGCCGGCAACCCCGAACGCGAACGACCAGCCTGCGCCAAGTCCGAACGCCTGTGCAATCTGACGCCCGGACATGAACCCACCGAACGGCAATCGCGCCGCTGCGCCGGGTGCGCCGATATTCGGCATGAGCCGGCCACTGCCAATCTTGGTCATCGACCCCTGGAGGCTCTCCATTGCCGATACCAGGTCATTGAACGGACCCAGCAATTCTGCCCTGGCGGGACCCATCAGATCCGAGATGATTCCCTCCAGATCGGAGACGTCACTGATGCCCAGGATTTTGTCAGACAGACCAACCATGTCCGCGAAGGTACTTTCCAGCTGTTCCAGTGGTTCATGGTGGCCGCACGCCAGTGCGTGATTTGAGGCCCAGGCACTATTTGACTCGCTGCGCAAGTCCAGGTCATCGATGCTCTCCCGAAGTGCCTGTTCGATGGTTTCCAGTTCCGCCTCTGCTGCCCGCACCTGCTCGACCTGGTCGTCGTCTTCCTGGATGTCGCCTGCATCCCCAAGCTCCGTACGCGTCGCCTCGACGGCGTCCAGCCCATCCTTCAGGAGCTGCCGCACGTGCGCCTGCATTTCGTTCAGCGCGGTCCCGAGCCGGGTCTCGTACGGCTGGCGATCATGCCTGGTTCCCAGATGGGCACTGAGCCTGGCCAGTGGGGACACTGGGTCATCCACGGATCCCAGATAGTCGGACGTAATCGTCTTCGCTGAAGCTGTGGCTTCGGTTAGCCCCTCAAGGAGGAGATCGTTGGCGCCGAGGCGCTGCAGGTTCAGCATGAACTCGAACGCGGCGTCCTGAAGTGCCCAGAGAAGCTCATCACCGGAGTAGCGCGTCGACACCTGCTCACGGATTTCCTCTACCGAAGACCGGAAGCCCTCCTCGAATTCCGGGTATCCAGGATCGTCCTCGAGTGCAGCCAGATGCGACAGTACGACAGGCGCCAGCATCTCCAGGATCAGCTGTGCGCCCTCGCTGTCTTCGTCGAGCAACCCGTCCGTTAGTGCCAGGTGCGCCTCGGACAAGTTTTCATTAGGGGGCTCCAGTCGTTGTTCGTGCCCGGGGAGTGTAAGATCCTGTGCTTCCACGAGGCCGGCAGCTTCGAACAACGTGAACAGGTTCTTCTCGTCCTCGCCAAAAAGGACGTGGTGTCGTTCATCGTCTGGCCCCCGGGTGGCGGAAAAGGGCTCCCGTGCGGTAAACGCCTCCCATGACCGATCAACCAACGAAATGTCATGCGCCATGGCCTGGTCGATCTGCTCTTCCAGAGCTACCCTGCTTTCGGCGAGAACCCTGGCGACACCTCTATCCGACAGATTGAACTCGCGGACCGCGGGAACGACCGAATCGAGACTTGTCAACAGGGGCAAGCGAACGACAGCGTTCTCCGAGGCGAGGAGGCCATTAAGCATCTCGGGGTTTTCGGACTGGTCCCGAGGATTGATCCTGATGCCCGCATCCATCCGAACGTCTGACGTCGCCTCCGTCGTTCGTGCGGTTAGGTCTACCCGGTCGAGATCCTCCCGGGTCTCATCGGGCGAGAATCGCTCCTCCGGCAACTGTGGAATTCGATCGGGCTGGAGTTGCTGCGCATCGGACATCAGGTCGCCCAGCCAGTCGTCGTGCGGCAAGAAGCTGAACTCTCCGTCGGCATGCTGGATGATGAGCAGATCGTAGCTGACGTCTATGTTCGCGGCGCGGTAGGTCTGCTCCAGATATCGAACCTCGCTCGCCTCTACGTCCAGGACTCCGACCGTCTCGCTCGACGGGCTCGCAAACCAGACCTGTCCTTCGTCGTCGATCGCAAGCCGTTCGATACGACCGATCTCCCCGGAACCGGGAGCAGCAACTGGCCAGATACTCGCCTCGGAGCCGGCGTCGTCGGGCGTTATCTGGATGATCGAGTGGTCAACGGCAGCGTAGATGTCTCCGTCGTCGCCAACCCCGATGTCGTAAACGGCGCCGGATGACTCCACAACGTTCCCGAATCGCCATGTCCGGTAATCGTCGGTATCCGAACCGATCAGTCCAACCGTGTCATGGGTGTGGAACACAACGTCGCCCGCACTCGCTGCTACACCCGTTCGCGCACCTGGTGCCACGTCCAGGACGTCGAGACGAATGAAACCCATGTCGACGCCAACGAAACCACCTTCGAGCGTGAGGTCATGTGGCGACCCGGGTAGCTGTAGCAGGGACAGGCCGTTCTCTGTTTCGACCTCGAACTCCTCCCTGCTGCGCTGGGCGGTATGGGTCAACGGCGTCAGCGCTGGCAGTTGAACGGGAGATGCTTCGCTCTCCTCCGCGGAAACTGTCTCGATCTCGGGTTCGATCGATCGCGACTCACCGGGCTGCCGCGGATCGATCACGCCAAGCTCGGAGCTGTTCTGGTCAACGTAGTAGAGATTGCCGTCCAGCCCGATCTTGACGTGCAACGGTCGTCCACCGGCTGTGTCCCACGTCGTAAGCCGGTTCGAATCAGTGTCAATTCGTCCAACGCGTCGGTTTCCAAACCGGCGATCCCCGAAATAGATCTCCCCGGCCGTTTCATCCACATAGATGCCAATGAGGTCGCCACTTTCCAGCGGCCACTCGGTCAGTTGCCCGCTGGCTGGATCGAGCACGCCGACCGAGTCACTGGTGCTGAAATACAGCGAACCATCCTCACCGACGTAGATGTCATTTGTCCGCCTGACTGGCCAGCGGACGACCTCGGATGGCTCGTCAATGGCCATCTGGGTGATTCCCCGTCGAGCAGTCGTGAAGATCGTGTCACCAGACGAAGTCAGGTGCTGGAAATCCCCAATGTCAGACTCTTCCCAGAAGATCAGTTCATTCGTGTCTGGATCAAGACGGATCAATCCCTCGCCGAACGGCTGGCCGAACACGGACGTGGTCACCGCGCCGTACACCATGCCGCGTTGGTCGATTGCCAGGCCATTCACCGTGAGGTCATCGTCGTTGAGAATCTCTTCGAGCGGATCGACCATGTTCCAGAATCGGCCGTCACCCGTGTTCGGATCCAGCGCACCGATACCTCCGTGCGAACTGCCGTAGAAGATCTCACCGTTGGGGTGAATCCGGGGATGCATGACGCCGCCTGCCTCCCCTTCTTCGACATCGAAGGACCAGACGTCGAACTCCGGATCCGGGAATGGCGGAGCGTCGTCGACAGACGGCTCGCTGACCGGTGAACTGGTGGTTACCTCTGCGGCGTCGAGATCTACCCGATGAAGCTGGTAGGGATCACTGGACATTACGACGATATCGTCCTCGAGTTCGTCGAGGACCCTGGTTTCGGAGGCCTCGGGGATCGGCCAGAACGTGAGCGAGCCATCCACCTGATCCAGTATCCCGATCCCGGTGCCGTGCTCGGGCGTTCGCATGGTGAAGATCAGGTGCTGACCATCCGCCATCTCGCGTGCCTGGTTGGCAACACCCTCAAACTGCCATTGCGGCGAGGTTACGACGCCAAGCTCAAGCTCGTCGCCGGCCGCTAGCTCGGCCTCCAGCGCGTCGAGGTCGACCGAGTCAGCCAGGTAGGCATGCGAAAGGATATGCAAGGAATCTGCGGAGAATGCCAGTTCGTGCGCTTCAATCGGTCCCGGGGCGGCGTAGAACAGGTCAACCTCGTCTGCGTCGCCCCGGAACGGTTCGGTTAAGAAGCCCGGAACCACCGGTACGAACGGTTGCAGCACAAGCGCGATGACCGCGATGATGACTATCCCACCGTAAAGGAAGGGGCGTCTCCGGATTGACAGGATTTTCGGATCTCCGCCTGTGTTAGCCAATTCGGGTATCTCCTGACCGGGAGTCCGGTTCGCCGGCGATGAAGGACAGCCAGGTGGCCTGGCAGGTGCCAGCCTGGAGCCCTCGATAACGGTGGTCACCGGGGTGCTGGTCTTCAGGCGCGTCCGGTGACTGGACGTCTCGAAATGATGTCCGGGTCACAGTACCAGGCGGCCGGTAAATCCCTGAGATGAAAGTCCATGAATTATTATGTGCATGTGCGATGATATCAGTGCCAATGCGATTAATCAACCAGTTGCTGTAAAGGTT
>SKKR01000263.1 GCA_007123655.1 Thermomicrobiaceae bacterium | reverse complement strand
TGAAGATCTGGGCGCCGCTGCAGTTGCCAACCTTCAACTCTCTGTCCCACCTGCAATCCGGAAGCTGGGGTGCGATGGGCTACGTCGTTCCGGGTGTGCTGGGCGCCGCGCTGGGCCGGCCGGACCGCAAAGTGATCGGCATCGTCGGAGACGCGGCGTTTCTGATGGGGTCGAACGACTTCGGCACCATCTGCTCGCTCGGACTGCCGGTCGTGATCGCCGTTCACGCCGATCAGCAGATCGGGATGATTCATTACTCGCTGAGCCAGGCGTTCGGACGGACCTACAAGACGGACGTTCCACCGGTCGATTTCGTCAGGTACGCCGAAGCGTTCGGCGCTCTCGGGATTCGCGTCGATGAACCCGATCAGATCGACGCGGCCTGGGATGAGGCATTGAACGCGAATGGCCCAGTGCTCATTGAGTTCCGAGCGGGGCACGATTTCCCCCGGCCGTATCCCATCCAGCGGATCATTGAGCAGGGGAAGGCTCGCACCCGAACACAGTAGCACGTCCTCCTACCTATGCCACTCACGCAAAGATTCGCGTCGTGATCCCCCACCACGCTCGACATCCCATCACACATCCGTCATACTGAACCAGCTGGCGAATCCAACAGTTCCAAACTATTCAATTGTGCCTGAAGTTCGGAATCGCAAGTCATTGGTTCTATCGTACCCAGGCCTGAGGGTGACGCACGTTCAGGAACTGCGACCCGGGAGGTTGCTGAAATATGGTTCGGACGACCACTCGCGAAGCGGGCTCGACGCCCCGAGCATCCAGCACCCGTGACTGGGAATTTGACGTCGGTGGCACCCCGCTCAGCGAATCAGAACGCCAGACGTTCAGCCATGATCTCGCGCGACTTGGAAGGTCCGATGTCGTACTCGATAACTTCAACGCGGTGCTCGGTTGCCGGACGCAGTACTCGCAACCAAGGCTCCTTCGGGGTTACACAAATGGGGAACTCGCCGGCGTCGCGCTCTTCATGGAGTGCCGGAAATCCGGACAATGCTTCTTTCAACCTCCACTGTCAACCCTCATCGATCTGCCAAAGCTTCCGGTTTTCGTCTGGAGTCGCTACGACTTTGGCGTCGACAACAATGCAAACCCGGGCCTTGTCGCAGAAGGTATTGACCGCCGCACATTTCGTACGGAAGCACTCGCGGAACTGCAGAGAAACTACTTGCAGGGCTCCGTTATCGAGCTCCGCGGGGAGGACCCGGTTCCTGGAGGAATTCAGTCACCCGGGTTCGACAGCGGCTACGTAGACCTCGATCTTTTCACCGATGTCGACGAGTTCGTCCGGCGACGAAAACGGCTTCGTAACAAACTGAAAGCGTTCCGGAACAAGGGAGGAACGATCGAGACGGTGCGTGGCGCGCTCGATCAGAAAGCCCGGGAGACGTGTGCCGGGTTCTATGACACGATGCAGTTCCGCTTGCTCACACCGTACCAGGACATTCTCGCCGATATGGTTCGTAACACGCTCGCTGTCGATCATCCGGACGCAGTACATTTTGTCGCCCGGATCGACGAGCAGATCGTGGGCTACCACTCTTTCATCCTCGGCGACGGGGTACTGATCTGCGCCTCTGGAGGCTTCGACCGAAGCCTCCGAACAACGCACAACGCGTACGACACGATGATTGTCGAGAGTGTCCGGTTGGCGATGGACGAGGGGCTCAGGCAGATCCAGTATGGACCGGTATTGAATCAGACGAAAGCCGGCCTGATGACCTCGTTCGTGACGCAGGATGCCTATACGTACGTCCGCTATGGCCTGATGAGACGACCGATCGCATCACTGTTGAAACGCTCGGTTCTGGAGTCGGACGAAGTCAGGCGATTTCGGGACCTGGGAAACGGCACAAATAGCGCGCGCGTGGAAGCCTGAGGTTCGGCGTTACTCCTGCCAGGTGAGATCAGACAGCGGACCGACCGGGCGCGATGGTCAGGCGGGCAAGCGTGCGAGGACCCCAAAGGATGACCACGACAACGGTAATGGCACCGAGGATCGCGATTCTGACGTACTCCTGATCCCCCGCGGGTCCGGCCACCTCGGCGGCAATGTTGTAGAAGGCGTGCATCAGGATGACCGCCAGGATGCTGCGAGCCGTATGGTTGTAGACCCACGTGTAGAGCACGCTCCAGAACACGATCGCCAGGACGAACAGCCAGAACGCGATCGTCCCAACCCCGAGTCCATGGTGATAGGAACCCTCGATGAAAAAGAGCGGCAGGTGCCAGGCGCTCCAGGCAATCCCAATGATGAGGCTGGCAACGAGTGCGGAATGGCGCTGCTGTATTGGATCAAGCGCGTAACCCCGCCAGCCGATCTCCTCCACGAATCCGGCCCCCATTCCGAAGATGAGCACGATGACAAGCAAGCCGCCGATCGTTACCGGGTCGGTATCGCCCGCGGCTGCCCCTGACGAAAACAGCCTGGCGATAAGGTTGACACCGAACGGAAGCGCGATGATGGGCACCCACCAGACAACGCCGATGCGTCGGACATCGAACACGCGCCGCCAGAAGCTCGACGCTGGTTCGTCCGTGTAGCCGCGATAGAGCAGGACCAGCGCCGCGACAAGTGGTCCAACGCCTGAAACGAAGACGATCATCGTTCGGGGCTCGCCCCACTCCCACCCGAACAGAATGGCGGGCGACCACATTAGCCAGGACCATCCGTAAGCAAGCAGGAAGAACAGCCAGGGACGCTTCCGCCCGTGTCCTGCGTTCTGACCACTGACTGGTTGCTTGTCGTTCATATTCGGACTCCCCGAACATGTCGATCCATCGATTCCAAGCATGGCGCGGTCCGGGCGGAAACGGCACAACATCGCGGGGCAGATCGTTGCGGGAACGTGGCAATTCCAGTCTCGACACGGCACCGCCCGCGGCGGGATCTATGGACGCTCGCAGACCTGATTCCGAAGCACCGGTTCGCCGGTCCGGGCGAGTTCTTCGAGAAGGGCCGCCGCTTCATCCGGTGGATTGTGTCCGGCGATCTCCCTGGAAAGGTCTGCGGCGCGAAGTTGAAACGATATCTCGGTAAATATCCGGTGGACCGCCTGGGAAATCGCCCGTTTACCCGGCCTGTCGGTCCCGAGGTTGATCCCGACACCCGTCCAGGCGATCCGGGCGCACACTTCCGGTTTATCCTCGGTTGTTCCTCCCGCGACCAGGGGCACGCCGTGGCTCAGGGCCATATGCACGCCGTTGTATCCGCCGTTCGTGACCATCACATCGACATGCGGCAGAAGGTGCCCGTGCGGGATAAACGGCTCTATCCGGACGTTGTCCGGCATCGGGTCGATCGCCACAGATTCGACTGGATTGCCGCCGGTGGTCGCGACGACCAGCATGTCCTCGTCCGCCAGTGCCTCGATCGTCGGTTCGAGCAGCTGTCCAGCGTCCGTGGTGAGCGTTCCCTGGGTTACGTGCACCACCCGTCGTTCGCCCTCGAGGTCTTTCCACCAGGTCGGGGGCTGGAAGTCCGCGGCGACCGGCGGGATCACCGGCCCAACGAAGTGGACCTGTGGCGGGAGATCTGACCGGGGGTACTCGAACGATTCCACGGTTCCCTGCAGGTACAGGTACGGGGAAACCATGTTGTCCATAACATAGGTGCCGGTCGGCGGCAAACCCACCCCGGCCCGGACCTTCTTGGTGTACCGCTCCACGTCGCGGAAGACACCGCGGGAGATCAGCGTGTAGAGCAACCGCGCCCGCAACCGGCCCGGAATCGAACGAGGCGGCGGAAATCCAAGCCCGAACGGGGCCGTGTCTCGGCTGCTGATCGGCAGGGGAAGCGAGTTGAGAATCGCCCAGGGCGGGCCTCCCAGCTCATGTGCCCAGCGCGATCCGAGAAACGTTGTCTCGCTCAGGACGACATCCGCGGGGAAGTCCCGGGTTATCTCCTGGATGTCGCGGACCTGCCCGACTGCCGAGTCGGTACAGATATGCTTGATCATGAACTTCAGCGCGCTGAGCCCGCTCAACCTGTTCCATTCCGGAAACGTCGCGCCGAGACGCTGGTCGTCAAAATCCGTTGGGGTGGTCATCGGGATGTACGTCGCGCCGGTAGTCTCCACCGTCTCGCGAAACTTCGAACCCGTGTACCAGCGAACTTCGTTTCCGCGCTCGACGAGACGAGCAACGACTGGCGTCATCGCTGTCACGTGGCCCACGAACGGCGTGGTGCAAACCAGGAACCTGCCCATTGATCCCTGCCCTCTCCAGCGTCTGCTCCTCGACGTGAGAGCGGTGCGTGCTCCCGCGTATGCAATAATGACCCGATCGTGCACCTCTATCATGACGGCACTCACGGCACATGTCAACGAATCGCGGGAAGCGTTATGATGCAGCGATTAAGGAAACATCACGGAATGCAGGGCTGGTGTCTGGTCAGGTGACCGGCGCGGCATACGTCAGACGGTGGGGACCATTCTGATCCGACGCGGCTGGCTGGAACACCACGATCGGCGGCCCCGCCGCAACGTACTCGATCCGGACTTGCGGTTCCGGATCTTGCCGGCGGTCTTCGAGGCTCGCCAGGTGCTGTGCGCGAAGCAGCAGGATGTAGAAGATCAACGCCAGGGCAGCCACAAAGAGCACGCCCATGAGTATCCACCCGGTCAGATCACGTCTGCGGCGCACGCGAAACTCCCATCAACCGTTCAGGTCCGAGTTCGACGCTGGCGCGATTCAACCACGCCTAGCCAAACCAGACGATACGGTCGATGACCATTGCGAGGTAGATGAACGCAAGGTACCAGAGCGAGAAGAAGAAGACCCGGCGCGCGGCCTGGTCGGACGGGCTCGCCGTCAGCTGCCAGGCGCGGAGCAGGAAGATCCCGCCCAGGAGCAGGGCACTGGCCAGGTAGAACACGCCCATGAACTGGAGCGCGAACGGAAAAATGCTCACGATCACCAGCATCACGGTGTACAGCAGAATATGCCGGCGGGTCTCGGCGTCTCCATATATCTCCGGGAACATCGGGACCCGGGCGGTCTCGTAATCACCCCGTTTGAACAGAGCGAGCGCCCAGAAATGGGGCGGGGTCCAGTAGAAGATCACCGCGAACAGTACCAGCGCCGGAACACCGATCGAGTTCGTGACCGCTGCCCAGCCGATCATCGGCGGCATGGCGCCAGCCGCCCCGCCAATCACGATGTTCTGCGGCGTGGACCGCTTGAGGTACTTGGTGTACATGACCACGTAGGCGAGATTCCCGATCAACGCCAGGATCGCCGCCAGCGGGTTCACGAACACCACCAGGATGTAAACAGCCAGGACACTCAGCGTCACCCCGAAAATGGCGGACTGCACCGGCGCGACTCGACCGCTCGGAAGCGGGCGGCTCCGGGTTCTGGACATCAGTCCATCGATGTCCCGGTCGATGAAATGGTTGAGCGCACTGGCTCCACCAGCGGACAAGCCACCACCGAGCATGGTCCAGAGGACAAGCTGGAAGCCCGGCCATCCCGCGGCGGCAATCAACATGCCGCCGAGCGTCGTGATCAGCAGAAGCACCATGATCCGCGGCTTGGTGAACTCGACATAATCTGCGAGAACGCCCCGGATTGCTCGCCCCGTCTGTTCCGCTCCCGCCGGCACGGAAGCGGAGGCGGGCAGCATGCGATCCAGCGCCACCGCGCCGACAAGCAAGCCCCAGATAACGCCCGCAACGCCCAGATGCGCGGAACTGGCGACCGGGTTCTGGTCCGACCAGACCGTCACTGCGCCAATGAAAATCTGCGCGGCAATCAGGACGGCTGCCGCGTTGATCAGCCCGCGTATCGCCGGATCGCTCGCGCGGGCGGTCCGTGCGATGGTCGCGGCCAGAACGATACCGACTGTCGCCAGCAAGGCAACCCAGCGATGGGCGAGGTGCAGGTCGACCGCGGTGAACCCGCTTGGGACCAGTTGCCCGTCACAGAGAGGCCATCCACCGCATGCGCCTGAGAGCTGGTCTCCGGTGGCAATCGCACCACCGGCAATGATGAGGCCGAGTACACCGATCGCTGCTCCGCCGGTCAGTACGCTGAAGCGCGACAACCCGGTCGTCCCGACCGGCTGAATACCACGGGTTCGGAGGATGCCAAGTACGGAAACCACCACCAGCAACGCAAACAGAATCTGCATCGAGCCGATCCGCCCGAGGGTCAGATCCAGGGATGCGCCGCTGAACGTCAACGTGGCGATCACCGCACTCACGGCGAGCGCGGCCACGGGCAACCAGAGAAACGCCCCGCTCTGCGCTCGCAGCCGGTACCCATGATAGAGGAGAAGGCCCAGAGCCACCGCCAGCCCGGTCAGTGAGCCGCGCAAGCCGAACTCGACCGCGGCCGTCCAGGACCAGACCGTGTCCGGCCGCGCCGTGCAGAGGTACCAGTCTGTCGAACAGGAAAGCGCTGATCCGGCGATCCTCACGACACC
>SKKR01000285.1 GCA_007123655.1 Thermomicrobiaceae bacterium | reverse complement strand
TTCAACAGGACGTCGCCGATCCGGAACACCGGGTTCAGGGACGCTCGCGGCTGCTGGAATATCATCCCGATCTTGCCGCCCCGGAAGGACGACATCTCACGATCGCTCAGAGAAAGCAGATCCGTGTCCCGAAACCAGATCTCACCGGACGAGATGAAGCCGGGCGGGCGGATCAGCCGAAGAATCGAGAGCGCGGTCACGCTCTTGCCACTGCCACTTTCACCGACCAGTCCGGTGATCTTCCCTTCGGACAGGGTGAAACTGAGGTCGTCCAGAACCCGCACCAGACCCTGGCGGGTGACGAACCGGGTATTGATCCCGGAGACGCTGAGAAGCGTGTCCGCCGCGACAGTCTGCTCCATGGAGTCGATGACGTCCTTTCCGTGCGCGTCGAAGATCGCTATTTTCGCTGCGGATCGAGCAAGTCCTGCAAGCCATCCCCGATCAGGTTGAACGCCATCACCGCGATCACAATGAACAGCCCGGGAAAGAACGAGATCCACCACTCTCCGCTGATGATCCGCTGGCTGCCGGTGGCGACCATCAGGCCCCACTCCGGTGACGGCATCCGGACGCCGAGACCGATGAAGCTGAGGCCGGCCGCGGAAAGGATGGCCCAGCCGGGCTGGAGCGTTGATTGTACGAAGATCGGCGCCAGGCTATTGGGGAGCAGGTGCCGGTACAGGATCCGTCCCCGGGAGTTGCCGGACGCCGCCGCGGCCATTGCATATTGCGTGTGCTTGACCGAGAGAATCCGCACCCGCATCAGGTGCGCGTAAATCGGGATGTTGGTCACCGCGATGGCAATGATCAGGTTGGTGAAACTCGGCCCCAGCGCTCCGGCGATCGCCATGGCAAGAATGAACTGCGGAAACGCCTGCAGAAGTTCCACGATGCGCATCAGGCCCTCGCCCAGGAAACCTTCCCAGAACCCGGCAACCGCGCCGATGACGCAGCCGATGACCAGCGCGATGCCGACCGCCCCGAAAGCGATCGACATGTCATACCGTGCGCCGTAGACGACCCGAGAGAATATGTCCTCGCCGAAGGTGCCGGTTCCGAAGTAATGATCCCTGGAGGGCGACAGGTTAGAAATCGCGGGGTTTGTCGCGTACGGATCGTGTGTCGCAATCAGCGGCGCAAAGATGGCCATCAGCACCAGCAGCAGCACGAACAGTAACCCGATGGCGGTCACGGGATTTCTGCGCGCCCAGTACGCGAACTCCTGTCGCCAGTTGAGATCGGGCCGTATTGTCTCCTGCGCCGAAACCTCGGCAACTCTCTGATTGACCATCCGGGAAGCGCTTCTCCCTTATAACACTGTAGTCCCGTTGGGCTACGCTGTCTGAATGCGCGGGTCCAGTATCCGGTAGATGATGTCCGTGATCAGAAACAGGGTGACGTACATCGTTGCGGCGTAGAGAATGAATCCCTGGATCGCCGGGTAGTCACTCGCGGAGATCGCGTTGTAGGCATACCGGCCAAGCCCCGGGAACGCGAATATGTTCTCGACAAGCACCGATCCCCCCAGCAGAAAGCCATAGACCACTGCCGTCATCGTAATCACCGGCAAGAGCGCATTCTTCAGGGCGTAGCGAAGCACGATCGTACGCCATGGGATCCCCAGCGCCCGTGCGGCCAGGACGTATTGCGAATCGAGCGCGTCCACCATTCCGGATCGGGTCATCCTGGCGATCGGCGCCATCGCGCCGAAAGCGAGCACGACGACCGGCAGGAACAGGATCCGTGCGGTGCCGTAGAACGTCTCCCACTCCCCCGCGATCAGGCTGTCAACAGTGTAAAGGCCGGTGACCTGCGGCGGCGGCGTCATCTGGGGATCGATGCGCCCGATCGGTGCGGGAACGATTCCCCACTGGTAGAACAGGAAGTAGATCGCCAGCAGTGAGAGCCAGAACACCGGCATGGCCACACCCGCGACGGACAACGCTCTGGAGACGTGATCGACCCAGGAATCCCGTTTCACCCCCGCGATGACGCCGAGCGGGATTCCGACGAGCAAGCCGAGAAGCATGGCCAGCGTCGTCAGTTCGAACGTCGCGGGGAAGAGCCGCGCAAGGTCATCGATTACCGGACGGCTCGTGTTGAACGAAACCCCCAGGTCTCCCTGGAGCAGATTCTGGACGTAGGTCAGATACTGGGTGGTGACAGGCTGATCCAGGCCGTGCTCGGCCGCGATGCGCTCCCGTTCTTCCGCGCTCGCCATCGGCGGCACGAACCGATCCACCGGATTGCCTTCGATCACCACGCGCGTGAGCAGAAAGACCACGAACGTGACACCCAGCAGCAGCGGGACAAGCAGCAGGAGCCGTTTTGCAATGTAGACGAGCAACTGCATCTGGCGGACTGAGCCCTTCTTCGAGACACGTTTCAAAGGAGACGAATGTTCACCGCTACCGGATCGGTCCGATCGTCACTGGCAACCCCGGCCACGTTGGGCACCATCCGGCACCGGCGACTGGGACTGCACTTGGAGCATTCAAACGCGATCTGGCATATGAACAGGATGCCGCGCCGGCAGGGAGGGGAGACCGCTCTCGGTCTCCCGTTCCCCAGCCGGACACATCGGCAAGTTGGGTCGGTCAGTTCTCCCACTCCTCTTTGTAGAGGTGCTGGTACCGCATGTAGCGATCAGCGGAGTAGAACGTGTAGCCGTGCACATCCGCCTGCGTCACGATCACGAGATCCGGCTGGTACAGAAAGACCCAGGCCGCTTCTTCGACAGCAAGCCGCTGGACTTCCCGCGCAGCCTCGTCACGCTCGTCTTCGTCGTCGCTGAGCATATAGGTATCGATCAGGTCCCAGACCTCCTGGTTGCCGTACCGGGCGTAGTTGCAGCACTCGGACCGGAGCAGCCAGAAGACGTGGTACAGCGCATCGTTGGTGATCGAGATCCAGTTGTCCACGAAGAACGCGTGCTCGTGGCGCTGCTTGCGCTCATTGAACGCCGAGCGCGGCATTTCCTCGATCTCCAGATCGACCCCGATCTCCCGCAGGTTGCTCTGAACCCAGACCGCAACATCGCGGTCTTCCGCGCTGTCGTTGGGAATCGTCAGCGTAAGCTCCAGCCCATCGCCGAAGCCGGCTTCTTCCAGCAGTTCCCGGGCCTGGTCCAGATCCTCGTCGTAGACGAAGAACTCGTCCGTGTGACTCGGCGTGCCTTCCGGAATCGGGCCCGTCAACTGAGAGCCGTACCCGTGGATAACCTGGTTGATGATCGTGTCGTACGGAACAGCATACGAGATTGCCTGCCGGAGCTGAACGTTGTCGAACGGTTCGATCTCGTTGTTCATCCCGATGTAGGTCACCGCCCGCGTTGTGTTGGCGTGAACCGTCAGATCTGGATTCTCTTCGAGCTCGGCCAGGTTTTCGGTCGGAATCTCGTATGCCAGATCGACCGAGCCGGCTACGACCTGTGACATCCGGCTGGACGAGTCCGGAATGATCTGCAGGATGATGCGGTCGTTCTTCACTTCACGCCAGTAGTTGGGGTTTCGCCGGAGCACTATCTGGTTGTCCGGCTCCCAGCTTTCCATGACGTACGGGCCACTTTCGGTGTCCGTTGTGTTCGTGCGTAACCAGTCATGCGCCCAGGGGTCATCCTCCGTCATGTGCGGCTCGACGATGTTCGGGTTGAGGATTGAGTGCCCGAACTGGGTCATGTTCCCCAGAAGCAACTCGTTGGCCTGGGAAAGCGTGAACTCGACGGTGTGATCGTCGATCACCTGAATCGAGTCCTCGTCTTCGACGGCCGCCATCGAGGTAAGCGCCGCGGTAACGCCGCCCTGGCCGAAGACGCGGTCATAGGTGAACTTCACCGCGTGGGCGTCCAGCGGGTCACCATTGGAGAACTGCAGTCCCTCACGGAGGTAGAACGTCACCGTCGTGCCGTCGTCCGAGAACTCGAACGTCTCGGCCACGTCCCCAACGAAACTGTTCGGGTCTCCAACCGGGACCCCGTCCTCTTCAACGACTTCGAAATCGATCAGGAACGAGTAGACAGCCGTCAGCACTTCCTGCGTGAGCAGGTCACCACTGGACAGCGTCGGGTCCAGATTCTGAATATCGCCGGGCACAGCGATCAGCAGGGTACGCTCTTCGTCATCGTCGACCGGTTCGGCGTCATCGTCCACATCGTCGTCGGTGTCGTCATCTGGCTCGACGTCAGGATCTTCGTCATCCGGATCCTCGGCGGCAACTTCGTCGTCGTCATCGTCATCCTCGGCACATGCGGCCAGCAACGCGCCGATCGTCGGTGCGGCCAGGCCGATGGCGGCGGCACGCTTGAGGAGTGTTCGGCGGTCAACGGCACTACGAAGCAAATGTGACGGCAGACCCTCTGAAATCCGTCGGTCTTCCATTTTCTCGTCCTCCCTGTTTAGACTGTCGGCTGCTGACAATTCACCTGCATTGCGCGAGGGTGCGGTTGCCAGGTATCTGATCACTCATGGGCTGGCGGGCCGGGTTCGATTCGTCGTCACGCACGTTGCCCGGCGTGCGCACCACGCCCTCGCCAGCATACGGATCTCTGGGAACAACCGCTTCGCTCTAAAGCAGGATACTACTTATGTCATCACCGGGTGTCAATCGACACCGGTCGGTACCCTGCGGATCCGAAACGCACCCCTCTTCGCTGGTTAGCTCTGACCCTTCGTGACCTCCTCTCGACGTAAATCACTCGTTTCCGTCAGATCTACTGCGAGCGACGCCGGGTCCATAGCTACGCCATATCGCTCCCGTGCCGTGGCCACCGTGATGTAGCCGTTTTCGACGTCCTCGACAACTGCCGCAGGATCACGCTCGAGCGGATTGCCCCAGCCTCCGCCGATCGCGGTGATAAACCGCACGGAGTCGCCGGACTCCAGTCGGTAGCGGGCGAGCGTTCCGGTCGTCAACACAGGCTCGTCCGCTCCCGCGGGAACGACTTCGATCCTGTTCGGCGTGCCATCTTCTCCCCCCAGAACACCCCAGGGCGGGCGATGGTGACGGCCGAACGTCGCCGTTACGTGCGCGCCAGACGGACTGAGAATCCGGTACTCCTTGATTACGCCCAGACCGCCCCGGTGCCGGCCGGCGCCTGCCGGGTGCTCGGTATCGAAACCGAACTGCTCGACGCGAATCGGATACCGGGTCTCGATGACCTCCACCGGCAGGTTGTACGTCTCGCCATTGCCCACCGGGTGCTGGCCCTGCTGGCCGTCCCGCTCCGCCGTCGCACCCCAACCTCCGAGGGACGGCTCTACGATCAGCCAGTACTCGCCGTTCTCGTGTTTGCCGTCGACGATCGTCGCGCAGGTGCTCAACTGGTGGCCGGCCGGAAGCCGGTGTGGCAGATGCGGCGCCATTGCCCGGTAGATCATGTCCGCCAGGATGCTCTTGTACTCCCAGTGAATAGACACCGCTGCCGGCCTGGGAGCGGTGAAGATCGTCCCTTCCGGGGCCACGACCCTGACCGGTTCAAAGTTGCCTTCGTTCACCGGCCCGTCCGGATCGGAGATGATCTTGAAGACCGTCCGCGCCTGAGCGGCAACGCCGACCGCGGTCCCGTTGATCGACGTCGGCACCGGTCCCCGGTTCCCGGAAACATCGACCTCGAAGGTTTCGTCGCTGATCGACAGCTTCAGGTGAACCGGAATCGGCTCGTTCGACTGAATGTTGTTCTCCATGACGTCGTCGATCTCGAAGATGCCTTTTGGTAGCTCGGCCATCGACCGGCGAGCGCGTTCCTCCCCTCGCCGGATGTGCTCAGCGATGGCGATATCGACCGACGCTCTTCCGTACTTCCGGCAAAGCTCGACCACCCGGTTGCTCCCGACGCGAAGGGAGGCGGCCTGCGCGAACATGTCCCCCAGCGTGTCATCCGGCGTCCGGACGTTCGCCTCGATCATCTCAACCAGCGGCTGGTTGATCTCGCCTTCGTAGTAGAGGTGAATGCAGGGGAAGAGCAGTCCTTCCTGGAAGACATCTGTCGCATCCACGCTCCAGGATCCGGGATCCTTGCCGCCCACCTCGGTCCAGTGGGCCTTGTTGACAGAGTAGCCTACCAGGACATCGTCATGGAAGATCGGGTGGATCAGGTTCACGTCGGACAGGTGGGAGCCGTTCCCGGTCCAGGGATCGTTCGTGATGAACATGTCCCCCGGGCGGATCCGGTCTCCAAACTTGTCCATGACCTCCTTCACCGCGAACCGCAGCGTGCCCAGGAACCCGGTAACGCCGTTGTCCTGCGCGACCAGCTCGCCTCTCGCCGAGTAAATCCCGCAGGCGTAGTCCAGGACCTCGTAGATGATCGGAGACTTCGACGTACGACCCAGTGTGACGAACATCTCCCGGGCGGCAGCGTAGAGCCCGTCCAGGATGATCTCCGTGGTAAACGGGTCCTGCGGGGGATGTACGGGCGTCTTGTGATGTTCCGGCATCTCAGGCACTCCCCCCGACTCC
>SKKR01000472.1 GCA_007123655.1 Thermomicrobiaceae bacterium | reverse complement strand
TGGTCCGTTTCCTCGCGCTGCTGGGTTGAACTCACCAGTGAACGACATCGCAACTTCCGGCTGGTATCGCAACCGGATGGCCACGGCGCGCAAGGTTGTGCCAGGTAGATCCCGGGGATTGAGAAGCGGTTGTCCGGCGGGCAAATAGTCCACCCGCCGGACGGCGAGGACATCAGGCCAGGAGCTCGACGCCGGCTTTTTTCGCGTCCTCGACGAGTTCGTGAAGCGGTTCATCCGAGTCCATGGTGGCGTGGTCGTTTCCGGCGTGATAGCGGGACATGCCGAGATCCGCCATGTACTGCATCTTCTCGACCCGCTCCTGTCCCTTCATCCCGCGCCAGAATACCAGCGCCGAGACTTTGAGCGTGGCCGGATCCCGGTCGATCTCCTCACAGCGGTCCCGGATGATCGGCATCCAGTCACCGATGATGTCCGGGTCCGGCCCGTCCAGGTTGAGCTCGTCGGCATACTTCGCGGCCAGTCGCCAGGTGACGTTCTGACCGTTCCCGCCAACGATGATCGGCATCCGTGGCTGGCGGATACTGAGCGGGTGCATCTCGACCTCGTTGATCTCGTAACGCTCCCCCTTGAAGGAGGAAGGGCCGGGCTCGAGCATCCGGGAGATGATCTCCAGCGTCTCGCGCAGCCGAAGCAGGCGTTCCTTCGGCCGGGGGAACTCCATCCCGTAGGCGGTCCATTCCGGCTCGTGCCATCCGGCGCCCACGGCGATCTCGGCGCGGCCACCACTGGCGACATCGAGTGTCGAGAACATCTTCGTCAGCACGGCCGGGTTCCGAAACGACACGCAGGCGACGCCGGTGCTCAACTTCACTCGCTCGGTTACACCGGCGATGGCCGTCAGGTGCAACATCGCCTCGACGGTTGGCCCGGTTTCCCCCTCGCGAAGTACCTGCAGGTGGTCCGGCACCCAGATTGATTCGAACCCGAGTTTGTCGGCCAGTTTCGAGATCTCCAGGCTGCGATCCCAGGCGCGCTGTGGATCGCGCCCGATCCAGTCGGCGCCGATTCCGTTTGAAACGAACAGGCCAAGCTGCATTTACTCCCATCCCTTCGGTTGTCGGTTTTGGTTGGTAATCACCAACGCGACGAACCAAGTTGATTCAGTTGCATGTCTTCGTGAAAGGCACTGGGAGACGATAACACGGCCCTCGCACCGTGGCGAGTGGGGACGCACCGATTTGGTCGGCGCCACGGTTGCAAGGGCCGGGCAGGGATTACGGACCGAGGGCGCGAGCGGAGATGAGCCGCTTTTCTTGCCATTCCCGGGATACCTGGCACCCCCTTTGCGTAAGCGTATTCCAGTTTCGTGACGGCGTCCGCGCCGAGAGTGAGGAATGGAAACAGCGATGGCAACGGCAAGCAAGTCACAGGGGTCGATTCTTTCCGGGACGCTCTGGATGATCGCTCTCGCGATACTTCTCTTCTGGCTACCAGTCGTCGGGCCGCTGATTGCGGGGTTCGTCGGAGGGCGGAAATCCGGTGGCGTGGGCCCGGCAATCATCTCGTCCATCATCCCGGCGCTGCTGGCCTCGGGGCTCTTTCTCCTGGTCGGAGCGGGTCTCGGAGCTCCAGTTATCGGCGCGATCGTCGGGGCCGGTTTCTTCATCGTGATCTTCGTTGAGTTGCTTCCGATGATGGTTGCGGCGATCGTCGGTGGAATCACCGCAGAGTAACGGACGATGGCGGGGTGCGAAGCATGCTGTTCGCAGGTTGATTGATTGAATCAACACCTGAATTCACCGCGAGACCGTGTTTCGATCGTGTTGCGCGGTAGGCCGGCAGTTTATGAGGGTGTCTCATAATCCACCCCTGGTCGCCGCGCACGTCTCGAGTCTGTCTCATTACCCTTACCTTGTTGCCGCGCAGCTCCGTCTGCGCCAATGTGCTAGCATGGAGTTACGCATGCGAGAGGTACAATGCCCGTAATCTGTCCTTTGCGGATGCCGAGGTCGGACACGGAGGTCCGATGCTACAGGAATTCTCATTCTGAGACAGGCTCTCTCTGTGCGCGTAATTCCTTGGATATCGTTGCGCGAACGGACAACTCCTCGCCCTGAAGTCACCAATCGGGAATTCCCACGCGGGCAGGGACGCCCGCGGCTACCTGATCATCGAGATTCGAGACATCCTCTTCAACCGCCGCCACGCCGGGCGTAAAGCCCGGCGCTGCCAATAGCTTTGGCGGCAATCGGTCTGCGCGCCCGGTCAATGCCTTTGGAAACAGGTCCAATGCGGGTAATAGCGGGTTTTCCGGAAAGCCCGGAGGCCTGACCGCCGGGTCGTTTGCTGTCTCAGGCAGGGATCGATGTCGCCGTTGCCAGCGCTCGCAGTTCTGTGAGAAGCTGCTCTCTGGACAAGGCGCCGGCCGAATACTCGGCAAACGCGATCTCGATGTCGTACACCAGCCGCTCCGCCTCTTCATCCCCAACGTCCTCAATCGACCAGGCAATCGGAGCGAACCAGGCTTCGAACTCGCGAAAACTATCAGCTTCGTCGAGACTGTGAAGTAGTTGCTTCTGAATCTCGAGCGCAAGGGAGCTTTTCATCGATGATGTCCGTTCCATCCAGAGAGGTCACTCGGCATGAGTTGAATCGACTATTCAACAGCGGCGAATACGTTGAACGAGTTCAGTCCGGATCTCTGACGACGACGCTCAAGCGGAATAGTCACCGTCAACGCCCGACACCCACGTTGCCATATTGTACCCGCAGTCAAATTGTTAACTATTATGACGCTTCTGGCGAGCGGGTCGCCGTCGTGCACCAGTTCCTGTTACCGGACGGCTCGTTGGGAGGCTCCGGCACACCCGAACCAAAGCGACTCTGGATCGACGGGGTCACATACTATGTACCGAGCGGTGCCTAGTTCGATTGACACTCCCACGTGCCCTCGATTGATTAGCCGCTCCACTCCACCCCCTCATCCAGCGGCCAGATCGGGCGGGAAATGCGCTGGTAGTTCAACTGTTTCAGGTTCGATGTCGTCCAGCCCGGAGGGTCCGTCCGGATGATCTTTGCGGCGATCGGCTCGAACCCTGCCCGGAAGTGATTCTGCGACTTCAGGGCCACGATCTTGTAGCGATCGACGCTGATCCCGTGCAGCAGAAACGGTCCGGTGTCGATGGTTTGATGACTCTCCGAGCCGATGAGCACGTCGATGCCCCCGATGACCAGCCGCGCCATTTTTCCGAGATTTCGTTCCCCGCCCTGGCCCATCGGCGATGTCGTGATGTAGCGGCCGTCAGTGATGCTCTTGACGTACGCCTTTGCCCGTACGGCGTCTCCCAGATTGGCGGGGTCGATCTTCCCCCCGATCTCGACCTCGATCTCGGCTCCAACACCCGCATCGTGGGCCTGTTCGGCGGTTGGCGGGTCATAGATGAATCCGAAGGTCGCCTCAGTAACCCCCGCCTCGATCAACGCCCGGAGAAGATGGGTTCCGCTGCCAGGTGAACCTCCACCCGGGTTATCCGATACCTCGGCGATCACAACCGGCTGGCCGTCGTGCTCGAGCGCCTCGCGAATCGCGTCCGCCGGCTGGGGAAGCTCGCTGCGGAACTCCTCCCGCATCTCCCAGATCATCCCGGCGACATCTTCAGAGGCTCGTTTCGCCAGATCCGGGTCGTCGTCCGCGACGGCGATCACGCTAGCTGAGATGATCGGCACATCGGTGTGCGGGTAGCCGTGCACGAACGTTACGTCAAGAAGGCCTTTTGATTCCCATTCCCAGCAGCGCTCGTTCACCATCCGGGCAGGCCCGTGGAAGCTTGTGATCGGCGCGACCGCCATCGGCAGCCGGGTGAGGTGCATCACGGGCTTGACGGTCCCGGTCACCGCCCGAACCGCGAGTTCGACCGCCTCGAAGCCGCGCTCGTAGGAATCAACATGCGGGTACTCGTGGACGGTGAGCAGGGCGGTCGCGTTCTCGATCATCAGATCGGTCGAGTGGCAGTGCAGGTCCAGTGTGGCGATGACTGGCACCCCCGGACCGACCTGCTCCCGGATCGCCTGAAGGATCGTTCCCTCGATGTCGTCGATCCCTTCTGCTGATCCGGCGCCGTGCAGCGACACGCAGACCGCGTCGACCTCCCCGGCATCGCGGATGCCGGCCAGCAGGTTGTTCAGCATCGTGTCGAAGGCGGCCCGCTCGATCGTCCCGGACGGGTGGGCATTGGCAGAGAACGTCGGCACGATCTTCACGCCGTGTCGCTCTCCCGCTTCGATCATCCCGCCCAAATAGCTCCGGACGCCGGTTTCTTCCTCGAGGATCTCCCGGCCGGTTTCCCAACCCTGCCGCTGAAACTCATCGACCGGAGTCGGCGGCCCGAACATCGTGTTCGTCTCGTGCATGATCTGGCCGATGGCGATACGCATTCCCCGCTCCCTTTCAGTGCGCTGGTTCGGCTGCCTGCTCCATCCTACGACAGGTTCGCCTCCGATCGTGCCCTGTCCCCTATAATCGCCGGGTTGATCGCAGGGAAGGTGACCGGATCTTGCGCGCCGATAGGGCAGAGCGAACCCGTAGGAACCAAGCGTTCAGAATGGACGCCTGGTGATGCTGCCTCCCGCCCCGGCCTCGGGACTGGTGACCCGCCCTGTCCTGCTCATTTTCATTATCGGCTCACTGTCCGCGTTTGGACCGTTGTCGCTCGACATGTATCTCCCGGCATTTCCGGACATGGCGGACGACCTGGAGACGTCGGCTTCACGGATCCAGTTGACGCTGACCGCCTGCATGATCGGACTTGCGGTTGGCCAGGCCTTCGCCGGCCCCTTGAGCGACGTGCTGGGACGGCGGATTCCGCTGATCTTCGGGCTACTCGCCTTCGCCCTGCTGTCGATCCTTTGCATGATCGCGCCGACCGTCGAGATCCTCGTCGTTCTGCGGCTCCTGCAGGGGCTTGCTGGCGCCGCAGGGATCGTGCTGGCCCGGGCAGTGGTCCGGGATCTCTACTCCGGCTCCGCGCTGGCGCAGTTCTTCTCGCTGGTCATGATGGTCAACGGCATGGCCCCGATCCTGTCGCCGGTCATCGGTGGGCAGCTCCTTCATTTCACCACCTGGCACGGGGTGTTTCTGGTCCTGGCTCTGTTCAGCCTGGTCCTGCTGCTCGCGGTGCTCCTGTTTTTGCCGGAGACCCTGCCGGCGGAACGACGGCAGACCGGCGGTGTCCGGCCGATGCTCTCCGCCTTCCGGGTCTTGCTGACCGACCGGCTCTTCATGGGCTATGGACTGGCCGCGGGGCTCGCGTTCGGCGCAATGTTCGCTTACATCGCCGGTTCATCGTTCGTCATCCAGAACATCTATGATGTCTCCCCACAGGCCTACTCGCTTATGTTCGGCGCCAACGCTCTCGGGATCGTCATCATGGCGCAGATCAACGCCCGCCTGGTGCGGAGCTCCGGACCGCGGCGAATGCTCATGGTCGGGCTGACCGGATCGGCGATTGGTGGAGTCAGCCTGCTGGCGGTGGTGCTGGTTGATATCGGGCTGATCGGGATCCTGGTAGCGCTGTTCGTCGTTGTCTCCAGCATCGGATTCATCGCTCCGAACACCGCCGCTCTGGCAATGGCCAACTACCCGGATTCTGCCGGCAGCGCGTCGGCCCTGCTCGGTCTACTGCAGTTCGGGATCGGCGGGCTGGTGGCGCCGCTGGCGGGCGTCGCCGGGGACGACACCGCCCTGCCGATGGCGTTGCTGATCGCCTGCCTCGGCGTCGGAGCGCTGGTGGTCTCACGCTTGCTGGCACGAGAATCGGAACCAGCCACGGCGGTTCAAGACGACTGGTAGATGAGAAGAGCTAGGCGAAATGACGGACAACGTGCAGATCGAGGCAATCGTCGGCGATATCACCCAGGTCGACACCGACGCGATCGTGAATGCGGCGAACACGGGACTCTGGATGGGCAGCGGGGTCGCCGGTGCCATTAAATCCGCCGGTGGGCAGGAGATCGAGCGGGAAGCGGTGGCGAAGGGTCCGATCGAACTCGGCGGTGCAGTCGCGACGTCCGCCGGGACGCTCCCGCACAAGCGGGTGATCCACGCCGCAGCAATGGGCTACCAGGGAGGGTCGATGATTCCGGCAACCGCCGATTCCGTTCGCAAGGCGACCGAATCAGTGCTGCGCGTCGCCGGCGAAGAAGGGCTCACGTCAGTGGCCTTTCCCGCGCTCGGAACCGGCGTCGGAGGCTTTAGTATTCAGGAGTGCGCCGAAGTAATGGCTGGAGCCGTCCAGCACTACGTGAGCGACAATCCTGACTCCGGAATCACTCGCGTCGTCTTCGTGCTTCGGGATGAGGAAGCTCGAAGGGCGTTCAAGGGGGCAGGTGAAGATGGATAGGCAAGGACAGTGAATCCTGCCCGCCGGGACGCCATCGAGGTGGCCCGGGTCAGGTTTCCCGGGCCGGTTTAGTGCTGGATGTTGTTCCCGGTTGAGCTTGC
>SKKR01000586.1 GCA_007123655.1 Thermomicrobiaceae bacterium | reverse complement strand
TCTTCCTGGCCGGAGAACTGCAGGGCGAAGATGGGGTGCCGCTCGCCACCCTGCTCCGCGCTGACCCACTCGCCATGCCGGAAGCCCTCTACCGTCCGACCGGCCAGCATGCTGCGCAACTCGGCGTGCCCGGCTCCCCGCAGGTGGCGGCGACCGCCGCAACACGGGCAGGTGAGCGGAATACTTGATCCGTTCGCAAACACCAGGTGCACATAGCCGTTCCAGGCCCGCACGTCAGTAACGCCCTGGCCGCCAATGATCGCGTCCGCGTACTCGACGCTGCAGACGCCTACTCCGTCGATCTCCAGCATCGGGTAGCCATCACGCGGGCAGAATTTCTGTTTCGCGGCGCCGGTCATCCAGCCCCTCCGTGCTCAAGTTCCGTTCGCAGACGCAATCCTACCGTGTTGGCCGTCCAGTCCGAGCACAGTGGTATAGTCGCAGACGTGCTTGCGTCGCCCAGCGCGGTGCGGCAGGGCGGGTCGCCGCTTCCGGACAGGCAACGGAACGGATACGAAGGGACAGTAATGGCGCGGTTGCCACGCAGCCGGAAAGCGGCCGGGTATTCCGTTGCGCAGATTCCGTCGCTGGCCAACCTCCGGAACTGGACCGCGGAGGACGCGCGGCTCTGGCTTCGCCAGTTCGCGTTTCTGGTTACCGGGCTCTTCTTCTTCGCACTGGCACTGATGCTGAGCATTTACGCGAACGTCGGCGCGAACTCCTGGATGGTCTTTCACGACGGTATCGCGCTACAGACGCCCCTGACCATCGGCCAGGCATCACAGGCTGTCGGGCTGGTCATGATCGTTGCGAGTTGGCTGGTCGGAATCCGCCCGGGGATGGGAACCGTGCTGAACATGCTGCTCGTCGGCTGGTTCATGGATCTCATCGTCTGGACGGGAATGCTCGAATACGCGACGACCCTGCCGGTGCAACTCTCGATGCTGTCAGTATCAATCCTGGTGCTTGGACTGTCCTCCGGGATGTACATCAAGGCGGGATTTGGCGCCGGCCCGCGGGACAGCTTCAACCTCGCGGTGATCGAGCTCACAAACCTTTCGATCACGGTCAGCCGCTGGGGGATCGAGGCGACCGTCGTCGTGTTCGGCATCTTGATGGGCGGGCAGTTCGGGTTCGGCACGATCATCTACGCCATCCTCATCGGACCGGCGGTCGGGCTCGGGTTCCGCGTGTTCCGCCTGCACCGGACGCCGCGGCCGACCTCGAGACCGGTAGCCTCCGAAACGTAGCCAGGTGCAACGGCGTTCGACATTCGCGGCAGGATTCAGGGATAATGGGCCCGGTACGAGCACGACGAGACGCACAGGGAGCACATCGCGACATGAGCGGACACACGAAATCACTTGAGTCGCTACTGGATGATCTTCGCGCACTGCGGGATCGGATGGTGCCGATGTTCGAAGCATTGTGCGAAGAGTGGGAGAACCGGACCGAGCCGGACTACCCGGTGATTATCGACAACGTCGAACAGGGTGGCTATTTCGGCATCAACATCGATCCGGGTTACGGACTTTATCTGATGATCGACGATGGACAGGTGATCGCGCAGTTGAACGTGGTCGCATGGCGCACCGATGTTCGCTCGGCGGCGAATCAGGAGAAGTTCGCCAGTAAGCCGGCCGGCGGGTGGAAGATCGCGTCCCCGCAGATGAGTGACAACGAACTCCGGAACCTGCTCGCGGAGTTGCTGGCGCACTGGAACGTGCAACCGCTGGTGATCCGCATCACCGACAGCTAGCTTCGACAGTCCACCTTCAGCAGAACACCCGGCGTTTCACGTGAAACGCCGGGTATCTCGATTCTCGCTAGACCTCAAAGGGCATCCAACTGTTTCACATGAAACAGTTGGATGGTCCAGTCGCCGGGGCAGTTACGACTCAACAATCCACCGGTCGACGTCCCGCGTATAGCCACAGATCTCATCCTCGTCAAAGAAGAGCGAGATCTCCCGCTTCGCGGTGTCCACCGCGTCCGAGGCGTGGATGATGTTCTGGCCAATCGTCAACGCAAAATCTCCCCGGATCGTGCCCGCCGTTGCGTCGACCGGATTGGTTGCGCCCACGAGCGAACGTGTCACGCTGACTGCGCTTGGGCCCTCAACGACGCCGACCACAACCGGAGACGACGTGATGAACGACACCAGCTCCCCGAAAAACGGTTTTTCCCGGTGCTCGCCGTAATGCTGCTCAGCCAGTTCACGGGAAACCTGGATCATCTTTAGCCCCGCGACGCGAAGCCCTCGCTCCTCGATCCGGCTGATAACACGTCCGATCAGCCCACGCTGTACCCCATCCGGCTTCACGATGATCAACGTACGCTCCACGCGTCACTTCCCTCTCACATGGTTCGGTCCACAGCCCCGTACACAACGACACCGCCGGCGCGAACCGGCGGTGCATAGCCTATCACAGCGGATTTTCCAAACCGGGCCAGACTACCCGATCACACTGGTCACTCGCTCCAGCTGCTCCGACATGACCTCCGACAACTGGTCGTGAGGTACATCCGCTTCCGTCAGCGCGATCAGCGCCAGCTCATCACCGATGACGAGATGGATCTCGCCGTCCGCCACCGGTGCCGAACCGTGGCTCTCGCCGCGCCGCTCGATATTCGCCCACAGCGTCGACGATGCGGCGCCGACGATCTCGGCGTCGTCCTTGCCCAGTCCGACCGCGCTTATCACCAGTCCATCCGGCGTGGATGCGAGCGCGCCGATCACGCCCTTATAGTTCAGGAGCTCAAGTAGTTCGCTATTCATGCTCGATCACTCTGTCTTTCTGCTGCCAGCGACGGGAACTGGAAAGGGACTCTTCGTAGTGGTTGGCGGCCGCCAGCCAGTCTCCGTGCCGCCGATACACCGCACCGAGCAATCGATGAACTCCGACCTGGCGCTCCCGCATGACGTCGGCCAGCCGGCAAAGATCGTCCACCATGTCCGCACCGCGATCCGGCGCGTGCCGGTAGATCCAGCGATAGTGGTCTAGCGCGGCATCCGGGTTTTCGGGCGTAAGCGCGGCCGCCAGAGCAATGCGGTGATCAACGTTCTCCGGCTCCTGCTCCACCGCGTGGCTGAGGTCTTCCAGTGAGATCCCGCCCGCGAGCAGCAGATCGCCCTGGATTTCTCCGCGTTCCACCAGCGCAGACTTCGCTTGCCTGGCGCGCTCGAGCAGCGAAGAATCGAGCCCGAGTCGCTCCGCGGTGATGTCCGGACTAAGGCCCGCCCATGGTGCAACGCCGCTTTCTGCGTCATCGAACTCCTGGTCATCCAGCGGGGCTTCGAATGTTGTGTCCAGATCAGAACCCTCGTCCACTGGCTCAGCCTCGAACGGCTGGTCGACGGGTTCGTCACTCAATGGAGGCAACGTGTCGGTGCCTGATTCGGACTCGAACGCCTCGATCATCTCGTCGAAACCGAACTCGTCCGCTTCCCCGGTATCGACTTCCGGCTCAGGCAGCGGCTCATCGTCCGCAGCGAACTCGCCCCACAAATCATCGACATCCCTCAGACGCTCGGTCTGTTGATCGAACTGCTCCTCTTCATCGAACACGACACCGATCGAATCGAGCCCGGAATCGTCCACCGTCTCGAATTCACCCGATACCGTTTCATCGGAGCCCTCGTCTTCAGACCAGGACTGGGTCAGTTCGTCCAGATCCGCCTCGTCCGGAACCTCTTCGTCCGCGATCGGTGCAGCCATGTCAGTCCCGGCGTCATCCGCGTCTCCATCGAAATCGAACGGTTCCAACCCGACGCTTTCCAACTGTTCGAGCTCATCGGTATGGCCGCGGGGCGTCTCCCCGGGAATCGCCTCTTCGATTTCCTCGTCGACGCGCGACCAGTCGAAGTCCAGCTCATCCTCGCCGGCCGGTTCCTCCGGTGTCGGGACTTCTTCAGGTTCCGCTGGTACTCCGGCCAGTGGATCAAACGGCTCCATACCTTCGCCCTCAAGTGAGGTGAGTTCGCCGGTGTACCCGCGCGGCATCTCATCCTCCGGCCTGGCTTCCTCGACCTCTTCGTCGCTGGCCAGCGACAGTGCATCCAGGACTGCGTCGGACTCTTCTGCCGGTAGATCCGGTTGCGCAGCGAGGGCATCTTCCTCACCCGCTCCCGGTTCGAATGGCTCGATGCCTTCACGTTCGAGCGCGGACAGCTCACCGGTAAAGCCGCGTGGTCGTTCTGCTCCAGGGCGCGCCTGATCGAGTTCCTCATCAGTCGGCAAGGTCAGATCGTCCAGTGATTCTTCTGCTAGTTGCTCCGGTTCCTCAGGGACTACGTCCTGCTCGCCCTCGGGAACAAACGGCTCCATGCCCTCGCTCTCGAGCGAGCTGAACATGCTCGTATACCCGCGGGGCCGGTCGGCGCCGGGACGCGCCTGTTCGAGTTCGTCGTCGGTTAGCAGATCGAAGGACTCATCTTCTCCCGCGTCCATTGCCGGACTATCGATGCCGGCTGGCTGCTCGCTCGCCGACTCCAGGTCTGACGCCTCCAGATCCTCATCGCCGACGTCGGACCAGCTGAACGGCTGGACGTCCGGCTCCGATGCGGACTCCGAAACCGGCTCGCCGGAGTCTTCCTGTGAGAGGCCGTCGGTCCCGCCGGGCTCGTCGGCAGGTTCTGGTTCATCGCTCCCCATGAAATCAAGCGCCGGAGCGTATCTGGCGGGCTCTTCAGACACGACTTGCTCGTGTACGAGCGGTATTTCGTCCACCGCCAGGAAGTCCGCCTGGTCGTCCAGCCCAACCATCATGAGGTCTGTCGCGCGAACGCCGTCAGGGTCGATCCCTCGCGCCTTTTCGCGGAGATCGCGGGCTTCCTGCTCGTTGCCCTGGCGGCGTTCGATGTCGGCAAGAATCAGAAGAGGTACGACCGCCTGTGGCAGCGACCGCAGCACGGTTGAACTGACCTGGCGTGCCTGCTCGTCGTCACCTCGCCGCCAGAGGGCCTCGGCGAGCCGAACCTGAACGTCGATCCGTGACGATAGCTCCTGCAGGACCTGGGCCGCCTCGGAGACTGCCCGATCCCAGCGACCGGCGTGAAAATGCAGTGAAGCGAGCGCCGCCCGTGTCAGGTACAGGCGGCCGTCCGAACCGTACAGTTCCTGGGAGACGCGGCTGACGTGTTCTCGCAGGTCACGACGTCTGGGGTCGATCTCCCACGCAACCTGGAAGTGCGCTACCGCGGATTCCAGCTCGTTTCCATCTTCCGCGAGCATTCCCAGGCCGGTATGGGCGGCAATACTCTGTGGATCACGCTCCAGCGTCCGTTGATAAGCCTGGCGGGCCGCATCCAGATCACCCTGTTCAGCGAACGCTTCGCCCATGATCCGGTGTGCACGGGCGAATTCAGGGAACTGACCCAGGATTCGCTGGCACGTCTCGATCGCGCCATCGTAGTTGCCGGACTCAATTGCTGCTTCCGCCTCATCCACAGCCTCTGTGAGGCGCACCTCGGCCATCACTCCCTCAATTCCTGACTGACGGGGCGATGCGGGTCACGCTCGACCTCGCACCGCTACTCGTGCTGCTGGAGCTTCTCCTGCATCCTGGCACGACACGGTCGTATTTATGTGCATCTAGTATACGGAGTCGGTCAGGTACGCCTCAACTGCCAGGGCGTAGCCCAATACTCCCAAACCTGCCGTACAAATCTATCGTACGTACGCAATTAGGGGCGGTCAAGTCCTAATCTGGACCGTAACTCGTCGAAGGATGCCTCAAACTCGGTGCGCATTGCTGAGCGTTCCGCGTCCGGTAGGAACGCCTGATCCACGGCGGTCAGGCTGATGCGTTCCAGGTCCGCGATGCCGAATCCGAACCGGTCGACGAGTTCTTCGTACTCCTGTGTAAGCGTTGTGTTGAACATGGGAGGGTCATCGCTATTGATGGTGATGGGAACGCCTTTGTCGTACAGCGTCCGCACCGGGTGCTCCTCCCAGGAGCTGAACACGCCGATGCAGATGTTGCTTGTCGGCGAGACTTCGAGTGCCAATTGCTCTCGCACCAGGTGCTCGACGAGGCGCGGGTCTTCCACGGCTCGCACGCCGTGGCCAATTCGATCGGCGCCCAGCAGATCGATTGCGTTCCAGATACTCTCCGGCCCCGCCGTCTCGCCGGCGTGCGGGACACTGCGCAGCCCGGCGTCCCGAGCCATATCGAAGAGATCAACGAACAGTTCCGGTGGATAGGCTGACTCCGTGCCACCCAGCCCGAGCGCGACAACGCCCCGGTCCTGTGCCTCAATCGCGAATCGTGCCCCGGCCTCCCGGATGTGCGGTGGCATGTCCCTGATCACATCCACGATGTACTGCATGCGCACACCGTGGGCCTTTCGAGCTCGCTCGGCACCAGCGCGGACCTCACGGAAGATCTCGTCGAACGACATTCCGTGAATGTAAACGAGCGTTCCGGGGCTGATCGTCACTTCCATGTAGCGGATGTTCTGCCGGGC
>SKKR01000211.1 GCA_007123655.1 Thermomicrobiaceae bacterium | reverse complement strand
TTCTTCAGGTTGTACTCGATCGTGGTGCTGAGCGAAGGTTCGTCTTCGACGACGAGGATTCCAGCCAACTTGGTACCGTTTCCGGCTCTCATTGACGTCTAAAGGCGGGTACCGTCCACCGAAGCTTACCGCAAACCGACACGCTCGAATCGAGAAACACACCCTCCGAGAGCTCCGGGGGACCAGGTGCGGTTGTCACCGCCCTCGTGATGTGTCTTAATCCCCGGCGGCCTGATCCAGGAGATGCAGGCCCCGTCAGGGAGTTCTCCTGACTGGTTGCCAAGTCAATACACGCCCTGGCCAGACTCCAGCAACGTACATGGACGAATGGCAGGACGCGAGATGATGACTGGCCCAACCGGCTCACATCAGAACCTCGAGCCGGGGTCTCCCACGAGATCTGGCGCTTTCGCCCGAAGCATCCCCGTGCCATGCGCGACACAGTCTCACATTTGCTCATCATCTGCCCATCTCGGCGGACGCAACTCCGCAGCTGACGGAGCGATGGTCACGCCACTCTCGTTCACCGTGCAGAAAACGGATGTCCGGATCTGGCAGAGAACATGCGTGTATTGGTGCTTCGATCGCGTCATCGACGCGACAGGGACAACGTCCGACAGGGTCAGTGGACTCTGAATCAAGGACTCGATTGGAGATAAGTACCCGTGTCGAGATTTGCGCTCTTGCTACTCGGATCCGCGCTCATGCTGGTTGTCGCCGCGTGCGACATGAACGGCGACGACGACGCGGTAGACGACATCCCGGATGACACGACGACTGCTCCGTTAGACGACGACCCCGCCGACGATGAGGACATGGTCGTACCGGAGGATGACGACGCAGTAGAGCCGGCCGATGACGACGCGGTGGGAATCGATGAGCAGGACGACGCACCCGTCGAGCAGGACGACGAGATGGCGGTCGATGATGAGGTCGTGATCGACCCCGAAGACGAGGAAGCGGTCGACCCGGAAGACCTGCAACCCGGTGAAGACCAGGGAATGTTCTTCGATCTGACCGTGGCAGAGGCCGACGAACTGACGGAGTTCTCGCTTCGCGAACCGGACTCCATCCCGGAAAACGTCGAGATGCAGACGATTATGGGCATGGGGTCCATGGAAGCTGAGCCGGAAGAAATGGGTGACGAAGCGGTCACAGTCACCTTCGCATACGCCCAGCCTCCGGAAGAAGAGATGATGCAGGGACTGCCGGTCGAATTCACGCAGTCCAGCGAAATCGACATGAGTGAAGGCCTTCCGGAAGAAACCGATCAGGAACAGGTCACCATCGGTGACCGGGACGTGACGCGAATCCAGGTCATCGACGAGGCGAGTGGGCAGGAAGTCCTGGGCTATCTGTGGCAGGAAGACGGGATCTACTTCTCGCTGCTTGCAATTCTCGGTGACGACCTCAGTGAGTCCGAACTTGAGGACATGATTGCCTCGATTCCGGCCGGCTGATCGCTCCCCGCGCCACCGTACGTTCACAACACCCGCGGACCATCCGCCGAGATGCCGCGGGTGTTTCTGTGTCGTACGTACGATTGACTCATGGACGTATCCTTCTCGATGCTTCTAGAAATCTCCTCCCTCAAGTCCTGTGCAAACTGTCGACAATCAGAGTTGTTATTGCTACTCGCGCAAACTGTTCTGCCAACCCTTCCGGCATTGTGAGCCCGCGATCTCCCTGTTGACAGGGTTCCGAAGGCTTGCTAGGCTGAAAGGTATCGTCAAAAGCGGTCTCGATCAAGCGACCCGTCGACTCGGGGAACCTGGGATTTTCAGTCCTGATATCAGGGACGTAGTGCCCATGAATTCACCACGGCAGTGCCGGGTCATCAGGCGCTTGATCACGAGTAAGGAGGAGACAATGCATGATCCGCTTCGCGACCGGCTCGGGTATATTCTTTCCCGCCGTTCGTTCGTCAAAGCGACGGGAGTTGGTGCGCTGGCAACCATGTCCGGATTGCTCGTTGCCTGCGAAACAGACGACGATGACGACGATGTTGTCGATGACGACGTCGTTGACGACGACCCAGCGGTAGAACCGGACGACGATGTGGATGACGAGGTTGACGACGATGTCGTTGACGACGACGAACCGGATGACGACGAACCTGACGTCGATCCAGGCGAGCCTCAGACCGGGGGAACGATTCAGTTCGCCGGGTACTCCGAACCACCGACGGTAGACGGGTCATGGACCACGGCGATCGTCGTGCAGATCCCGTCCATCCACGTCTTCGAAAGTCTGATGGCATACGACGAAGACTGGGCAGCCGTCCCCATGCTGTGTGAAGACGTGGACATCGCCGACGACGGATTGACGGCCACATTCAACCTTCGCGATGGCGTGAACTTCCACAACGGTGACGTCATGGATGCGAACGATGTGGTGGCCTCCATCCAGCGGTGGTTCAGCATTGCGGGGAACGGCCAGGATACGGAACCGTTCGTCGATAGCGTCGAAGCGGTCGATGATCTGACGGTGGAGTGGCAGTTCAACACCTCATTCGCGCCGTTGCTCAACTACATGTCCAGCCCGCTGGGCTACACCTGCATCATCGTGCCGGCCGAGATCGCCGAAGCGGCGATGGATGACCGGCTCGGTGAAGACCAGTACATCGGCACAGGCCCATATCAGTTCGTCGAGCACATCCCCGACCAGCACATCCTGGTCACCAGGTTCGATGATTACTCCAGTCGTGACGACGAGCCGAGCAACTACGCCGGCGCCAAAACAGCCTACGCGGATGAAATCCGTTTCATCACCGTTCCGGATGCGGCCGCTCGCATTGCCGGCGTCGAAGGCGGTGATTACCACTGGGCTGAAGAGGTTACCCGTGACGAGTACGACCGTCTCGTTGAGCACGACGAAGTCGAGGCCGAGATTCTCAGCCCGTTGCGGTTCAAAGGCATCATTTTCAACAAACGCCAGGGGCCTTTCACGGATCCCAATCTCCGTCGTGCCGTCCTCTACGCGCTCGACATGGAGGAGATCCTCCGGGCCGCGTTCGGGCCGGAAGAGTTCTGGCGGCTGGACCACTCCATGATCCCGGAGGAGTCGATCTGGTATAGCGAAGTCGGCGCGGACGAGTACAACCGGATGGATCTTGACACTGCCCGGCAACTCGTTGAAGACAGCGACTATGATGGCGAAGAGATCCGCTGGATGTCCCCGTCCGACCGGGAAGACTACTATGCGGTTGCACTGACAGCCGTGCCGATGCTCCAGGAGATCGGGCTCAACGCCGAAGTGCTTGGCGTCGACTGGGGCACGGTCGTCGATCGCCGGACTGACGAGGACGAGTACGAGATCTTCAACACTGGTTTCGGGTTTGGCCCGGAACCGACCACGGTCGCGTTCATCCCGTCCGACTGGCCTGGATGGTGGGAGAGCGATGCCAAGGAAGAGGCACTGCAGGCCGTGATGGAGGAAACGAACGTCGAGCGGCGCCAAGAACTGTGGGACGAGTTCCACGGTGTGTTCTATGACGAAGTCCCGGTCATCAAGGTCGGTGACTTCTTCGGTCTGACCATTCGACGGGTGGAACTGCACGGTGGCCTGGTCGCACAGGAGCCGCGGTTCTGGAACGCGTGGCTCGCTGACTAGGAAATGACGTAACCGCCGTCCGAGTCATACCCGGGCGGCGGTTGCTGTTCGTTTCCGCTGGAATCGTGCCGGCCAGCGGTTGACACACGTCCTGCTCGAACCAATGGGACACTGTAATGCTCAGATACATCGCACGCCGATTGCTGGCGTTGATTCCAGTGCTGCTGCTCGTCACGGTATTCGCCTTTATCATCGTGCACGTGACTCCTGGCGATCCGGTGTCGCTGGTGCTTGGAGAACAGGCGACCGAGACCGAAATTCAGGCGGCACGGGAAGAACTCGGACTAGATGACCCGATTTTCGTTCAGTACTTCCGATGGCTGGGAGCAGTGGTCCAGGGTGACCTGGGACGCAGTCTGATTTTCGATCAGCCAGTATCCCGGATGCTTTTGCAGCGGGCCGAGCCGACCCTCGTCCTCGCCAGTGTCGCTCTTTTCATCACCGTAGCGCTTGGCATACCTTCAGGGATCATCGGTGCGATCAACAACAATCGCTGGTCGGACCATACTGTCATGATCGGCGCGCTACTCTTCGTTGCGACCCCGAACTTCTTTCTGGGGTTGCTTCTCATCATCTTCGTGGGAATATCGTTCGAATCAATCCCAACCGGGGGATACTCACATCTCAGCGATGGCGTGTTATCGACGCTTCAATCCGTCATTCTTCCCGCGTTCGCGCTCGGCGCGAGTCAGGCAGCACTCGTCGCTCGTATGACACGCGCCAGTATGCTCGAGGTGCTGGGAACTGACTATGTTCGAACGGCGCGAGCAAAAGGCCTTCGGAACCGCACAGTGCACATGCGACATGCGCTGAAGAACGCCCTCTTGCCGACCACCACAGTGCTCGGTGTGGTCGTCATCGCGCTGTTTGGGGGCGCAGTCGTGACAGAAACGGTCTTCAACATGCCTGGTGCTGGCCGGCTTATCGTCAACGCGGTCCGAAACCGTGACTTCCCAGTCGTGCAGGGGGCGATCATTGTGGTTGCAACGATCTACGTGCTCGTCAATCTCGTGGTGGACCTTTTGTATATCTACATAGATCCCCGCATTCGGTATACGTAGGTGTCGGAATAAAGGGGCCGAAGTGTGACATTGTCCAGGGTCGAACGCGAATCCGTGTTCGAGCGAGAACAGCGGGATAAGAACGTTATCATCGAGGCGCTTCGCGTTCTCTCACGTCACCGACCGGCGTTCGTCGGATTCATCCTCGTCTCAATCATCGCGGTAGTCGCGATAACCGCGCCGCTGATCGCGCCTGCAGATCCCACCGCTATCAGTGGCGCTGACAGACTGACACCGATCTTCACGACCACAGAGTTCCCGCTCGGAACGGACTTCCTCGGCCGCGATGTGTTGAGTCGTGTGGTCTACGGGGCGCGGATCTCACTTGGCGTGGGCGCGACCGTTGTCATTGCCGCAAACATCCTGGGGATTTCAATAGGGCTTATCGCAGGCTTCTACCGGAGGCTGGACAATGTTCTGATGCGTGTCATGGACTCGCTGCTGGCGTTTCCACCAGTGCTGCTTGCGCTCGGTATCATGGCTGCTCTCGGCGCGGCGCTGCTGAACACAATGGTCGCCCTCAGCATCGTTTACACCCCGCTCGTCGCCCGGGTAACACGAAGTACCGTACTAGTGATCCGCGACATCGACTATGTGATGGCCGCCCGGGCGATCGGTATCGGCAATCTGCGTATCATGTTCCGGCATATTCTTCCGAACACGATCGGGCCGGTGATCGTGCAGGCGACATTTATCTTCGCCTACGCCGTGATTCTGGAAGCTGCTCTCAGTTTCCTTGGCGTCGGCACACCCCCGGAAACGCCCAGCTGGGGAAACATGCTCGACGATGCCCGCCAGCACATGAGACGAATGCCGAGCCTGGCGATTGTGCCGGGACTGGCAATTATGGTGACCGTTCTGTCGCTGAACCTGCTTGGTGACGGGCTGCGGGATATTCTGGACCCCCATTCCTACACCAGGTAAAGGGATGCGCGCCCGGCATTGGATGGTTCGTTCAGTCGCGGCACGTAGGTAACTCAAAGAGCAAACCTGACGACACACGGTCCCCGAAGCCGGGCATACGGCTTCTCTCCTACGCCGTCAAACCTCTGGCTAGGCTGCGGTTGCTCAAGAGTGATTTGACCAGCGGAAAGGAGCGCGCGATGTTCTCTCGTCTAGCATGTGCCCTTGCGGGAGTGTTGGCGGCAATCGTCATCAATCGCCTGAGTCATCGGACGGGGGTTAGCGACGCGGAAGCGTTCGGCTCGCTCCCCGGAGACGAGGTGATCCCCCACCCTATGGTTGAATGGACGCGAGGTGTCACCGTAAGCGCGACTCCAGGGGCGATCTGGCCATGGCTAGTCCAGCGCGGATATGGGCGGGCAGGATGGGACACTCCGAGATGGATCGACCAAGTACTCGAACCAGGCTTCTTCGGCATCCGCTCGGAACGCTCAAACAACGATCGAATCCTACCCGAGTTTCAGCACCTAGCGGTCGGAGACATCATCGCTGACGGGCCGGACTACGCGGCATACTTCAGGGTTCTGGAGATCGAGCCAGATCGATCGATTGTCTACTACTCATTTCGTCACCCGCGACGAGGACATCCGGTCGATCCAACAGATCCTGATGCGCTTGCGAACCTCGAACGGCGTTTGCGCGAACGGGGGACCTATCTCGACTTCACCTGGACATTCGTGCTAGTGCCCATAGACGATCGATGCACCCGACTCCTGGTCCGAACTCGTGCAAACTACGCGCCCCGGTCGCTCGCGCTTGCGCTGCCGATCCTCGGGCTGTTCGACGCCACTTACGGGACTGCTATGCTGCGGACGATCGCCCGAAAAGCGGAGGAACTCGCCGCTA
>SKKR01000185.1 GCA_007123655.1 Thermomicrobiaceae bacterium | reverse complement strand
GCGGATCATCGCGTACTCTGCCGCTATGCGAGATTACGAGCCGGTTATTCTGATCGGGTCAACGTTCTGGAACAGCTGGCTCGACGAGTAACATGCTCAATTTCCGACCATGAAGTGATGACTGGCTAGTGGGTCCCGCCTGGATTCGGTCGGGACTCACTGAAACTCCGGTACCGGTTTTCCCGGCGCATCCGCATCCGCACCTCGCCATCCCAGTTCCGCTGACGGGCTGCCTGCGGAATCATCCGGGTGAGCCCGAGCAGGAGCGCGAAGGCGTGATCTGCCAGGTGCGGCCCGACCAGTCCCTTCTCAGATGTGAGCATGATCTCGCTCTCGATGAAGGCATCGAACAGAAACGCATCAACCCCTGATGCCAGCGCCTGAACCCATTTGAGCTGCCCGGCGTGCTCCAGGATCTCCGGATCCATCTCGCCGACCAGCGCGTCCGCGGTGCGGACTTCCCGAAGTAGTGACTGGCGGTCCCCGGCGACGACAATTTCCTCGACGCCGGCGCCTCTTAACCGCTCCACCTGTTCGGGCAACACGTTCGGCCAGATGTGCTCCCGCGGCATGATGACGAGTTTCATGGCGTATCGCCTTCCCTCTTAGGCCTGAAGTTGCGGAACCCGACACCCGAGCTGATGTCGCCTATCCGGAGACAGCCGCCCTCGCGGCCCGGAAGTGCTCGTCGGGCGTGTCGCACGGAATGACACAACCGGGCGCGATAATCAGCCGGCGGCCGCCAGTCTGTTCGATCGCGTCCTTGACTTCAGTCGCAATCTGATCCGGCGGGCCTGAAGAAACAACACCCGATCGATGAATGCCGCCGGACAGGCATCGCTCGGTTCGATCGTGCGCTTCGGCCAGGCTGGGCGGTGTTTCCCGATCGTGCCAGTTGACCGTGTCGACCGGATATTCATCAGCCAGTTCGAAGATCGGTTGATCCCCGTGCAGGTGGAGCATTGTAAACCAGGTGTCCGGCCGCAACGCCCGCAGGATACGCGTATCGTACGGGACGCCGAACTCCCGGTAGCTCGTTTCACCTAGCGTCGACCGGTTTCCGAGTTGCGTGGCGAAGAAGAACCCGTCCGCCCCGGCGTTGATACAGGCGCGCCCGAACGCGATGACATCATGCGTGAACTGATCGAGCGCGGTGCGGACCTGATCCGGCGCGTCCTGGAGATGGCTGGCGAGTACCTGCTCGTCGCCGCACGCCTTGTTAGCCATCGTTAGCGGGCTGAAGATCGTCTGAATGACCGGGACATCCGGCCCGAGCGCGTCTTTCACACGGCGCGTTACATCCACCTGGTCACGGAGCACCCCGGAACCGGGTGAAATCTCGGGAAGTCGTTCCCAGTCATTCGCTTCCTGAATCGGACCTGACACGTATCGGGTCGTCCCGCCACGGTCACCTGTGGGCTCGATCTGGACGCCGTAGTCGACGACGCAATACATCCCGGTCGGCATCAGTTTGACGAAATCCGGATCGAACGAGCGGTGGAATCGGAGCGTCGCTTCAACCAGCCCGTCGGGCGTTTCATCCTCAGAGGGAAAGTGCCGCCAGAGCCCGACTGGTACGCGGTCAACGTCCGTGCCGGCCAGCGCCGCGGCGATTCGTTCTTTCTGGGTCATCGTCTCAACCACTGGCCGGCTCCTCACGGTATGGAACTTATGCGCGTCGGAACATCGTGCATGCCGACTCTAGCGCCGATTTGCCTTTCAGGCAACCGTAACTGGTACTTTCGACCTTACTTCTATTAACAGCGGCTGGTACGAATGGGCCGTCGCCGCCTCACGTAACCAGTGTCAGGATAAACGAACGATTCGTTCAGGTCGGAGTATTGTCGGAATGAGACGTACACTCGTTCCCGGACAGAAGGAATCTCAATGGTTAAACGGGCACATGTCGTCATTATCGGCGGGGGAATCATTGGCAGCGCGGTTGCCTACGAGCTAGCAAAGCGAGATGTGGATGTCCTGCTGCTGGAAAAAGGCGAAATCGCCTGCCAGCAGTCCAGCCGCGCCTGGGGATTCGTCCGCCAACAACGCCGGGATCCCGCTGAACTCCCAATGATGATGCGCGCCAATCAGATCTGGCGCGACCTTGAAGCAGAACTGGGGACAAGATTCGAGTGGACCCAGAAAGGGATCCTGGCCGTGGCCGCAACCGAGGAGCGGATGGTCTACTACCGGGACTGGTACGAGCAGACACGCACGTTCGGGGTGGAAAGCCAGTTGCTCGGCCCCAAAGCAATCCACACGCTCAACCCGGACATGCAGGGCGCCTGGGTTGGCGGAATCTACACTCCGGGGGATGGCCACGCCGAGCCAGGACCTGCGACGAAAGCCTTCGCGGACGCCGCTCAGCGACTCGGTGCTCGCGTGTGCGCCGGCACGACGGTCGACGCGATCGACGTTTCGAACGGCCAGGTCCGCGGGGTCAGAGCTAACGGTGAATACGTTCAGGCCGACACCGTCGTCTGCGCGGCTGGAACCTGGTCGGCGCGCCTCGCCAGAACGATCGGACTGGATCTTCCGCAACTCGCGGTCCGCCAGACGGTCGTCGAGGTCGATCCACGCCACGAGGTCAGCCCGATCGCGACCTGGACACCGACCGTCGCGTTCCGCCAGCGGCCAGGGGGTACGGTTTACCTGGCCCGGCCTGATGACGGCGATTTCGATGTCGATCTCGATTCTCTGCGCTACGCCCGGCCGTTCATGCCGAACTTCCGCGAGAACCGGGACTCTTTCCGGCTTCATTTCGGACGTCGCCTGCTGCGTGATCTCCCGCGACTCCGGCCGAATTCCCGCGCCTGGCGGAAACAGTTCACGGAGGGTGACGGGCATGATCCCGAGCCGAACCAGGACGTGATCGAGCGATGTCGGCTGAGTTTTGTCCGGTTGTTCCCGCACCTCGGCATGCCTGAGATCGTCCGGTCCTGGGGTGGGGTCATCGATACGACGCCTGACGCACTCCCGGTCATGGGCAAGGACCCGAACGTCTCCGGATTCGTCTGGGCAACGGGCTTCAGCGGGCATGGCTTCGGGATCGGCCCGGCAGCAGGTCTCGCGCTGGCACAACTCATCAGTGAGGGCAGTTCCGAGTTCGACCTGGCTCCGTTCCGGCCAGAGCGCTTCGCCGAGAGCCGGCAGATTCAGACGACCAGAATCGCCTGAGAATCGCTCGCCGGCCTTCACTCAACACCGAGCGCGGAGCAGGCGGCGTCCAGAGCCGCGCTGCGGACCTCTTCAATCGATCCATCCTGAATAAGAATGAGCGCACGCGCCAGGCCTCCGGCGGCAACGACCGCGCGAGCCCGGCGTTCGATCGTCGCATCCTGTCCAACCAGGATCGTCTGGAATCGCTGCAGCCACTCGATCGTCCACGCCGAGAAATCGACATGCCCGAGAATCGTCCCGTCTCGCACCATCGCCGCCAGCACCGGGGCATGTTGTACCAGGAGATCGAAGAACCGGCCCAGAACCTCCCTGGAATCCACGTCTTCTGCGTGCTCGGCTTCGTCTAGAAGTCCATCAATATCGCTCTTGGTCGGCGCAACAAGTTTCTGTGCAAGTTCCCCTTTGGACGGGTAGTAGTAGTAAAGCGCTGCTTTGGTTACGCCGACTTCGTCTGCAATCTGCTGCAACGAGGTGTGGCTGAACCCCTGCTCCGCAAACAGGCGAAGCGCAACCTGTTCAATCATTTCACGGGTGCCGGTTCGATCTGTCCCACTCAAGGGTCGTCGATCCTCTCGTCCATCGTCAAAATCTCGTGGAGATTGTACACGACTTACCGGCCGGGCAGTAACTTACTTGACGGCCGGTAAGCCATTTGCTAGGATACGATCGGCGTTTGCTGGAATCGACCCGAAACGACGCTGGGAGCCACAATGAGCGTAGTTATTCAGATAGAGAATCTTGTGAAGACGTTCGGCCCGGTCCGCGCGCTGGATGGGTTCACAATGAACGTTCACGCGGGCGAGGTACACGGTTTTCTCGGCCCAAATGGCGCCGGAAAGTCAACTGCGATCCGGGTACTGCTCGGCCTGCTTCGCGCCGATTCCGGCGGCGTGACCCTGCTGGATGGCGATCCCTGGCGGGACGCCGTGCCGCTCCATCGACGGCTGGCCTACGTCCCGGGGGACGTCAACCTCTGGCCGGAACTGACTGGTGGGGAAGCGATCGATATTCTCGGGAGTCTCCGCGGTGGGCTCGATCCCCGCAAACGAGAGATGCTCTGCGAGCGATTCGATCTCGATCCCACGAAAAAGGGCCGGACCTATTCCAAAGGCAACCGCCAGAAAGTGGCCATCGTCGCCGCGCTGGCGTCCGACGTCGAACTGCTCATCATGGACGAACCGACGTCTGGACTTGACCCATTGATGGAAGTGGTCTTCCAGGAGTGCGTCAAGGAAGAGAAAGCTGCCGGCAAGACCGTTTTGCTTTCCAGTCACATCCTGGCCCAGGTAGAAGCGCTGGGCGACCGCGTGACGATCATCCGGCATGGAAAGGACGTCGAGTCCGGAACGCTCGATGAACTGCGTCACCTGACCCGGACCTCGATCACGGCCGAGACTGTTCGCGATCCGGCCTCGCTCTCGGACCTTCCCGGCGTACACGGATTCCGGAGCGAGAACGGCCGGGTGCATTTCGACGTCGATACCGACCAGCTCGACTCCGCGATCCGCCAGGTATCCGAACTCGGCGTTCGCAACCTGATCAGCCGCCCGCCGACGCTGGAACAACTGTTCATGCGCCACTACGGGGAGGAACTGACCGCGGAAGAACGCGCGCCGACGGAAGAGGACGCGGCATGACAACGCTGACTGGCACCGGAACGCTGATCAGGTTCATCCTGCGTCGTGACCGCTGGCGGCTGCCGATCTGGATCCTGGGGATCGTCGGCTTCTTCCTCCTCGTCGCGGCCAGTTTCCCGAGCATTTACCCCACCGACCAGGAGAGACAGGCACGAGCGCGCCTGATGGAGAACCCGACAGCTCTCGCGTTCCGTGGACCGGGGCACGGGATGGAGGACTACACGTACGGGGCGATGCTGGCGCACGAGTTGATGGGCTACGCCGCGATCGCCACGGCGCTCATGAGTATCTTTCTGGTGGTGCGACACACCCGTACCGAGGAGGAAAGCGGGCGGCTCGAACTGGTCAGGGCCGCGGTGGTTGGGCGCGACGCGCCGCCGGTCGCGGCGGTGACCATTGTAATCATGGCGAATCTGACGATCGCGGCGCTGTTCGCCGGATTGCTGCAAGTCGTCCCCGGCGACTACTCGCTTGCCGGTTCGCTTGCGTTCGGCATGAGCATCGCGTCCGTCGGCATCGTGTTCGCCGCGGTGGCCGCGGTCACGGCACAGCTCTCTGAGAGCGGGCGAGGTGCGTCGAGCATGGCAGCGCTCGTACTTGGCGCGACGTACCTGCTCCGGGCAATCGGTGACGTGCAGGAGAACGCCCTCTCCTGGCTTTCTCCGGTTGGCTGGGCCCAGGCAACCCGCCCGTTCGTCGACGAACGCTTGTGGCCGTTGACCCTGCCGGTCCTGGCGACCGTGGTTCTGCTCGGTGCGGTCTTCGTCCTGATTAGCCGGCGAGACGTGACCGCCGGGATCCTCCCGTCGAGACCGGGACCGGCACGGGCGTCCCGGACACTCACCACACCGGTCGGGTTCGCACTCCGTCAGCAGCGGGGTGGACTCATCGGCTGGCTCATCGGGATTGCGGTCGTTGGCATGGCATTCGGGTCCCTGGTCGGCGATGTCGAAGCATTCATCGAGGACAACCCGCAACTCGAGGATGTTCTGCGCATGGCAGAAGGTGTGTCCCTGGTCGAGTCCTTCCTGGGATTCCTGATCCTGGTGCTGTCGTTCCTCGTGACCGGATTTGCGATTCAGGCCGCACTGAGAGCACGTTCGGAGGAGAACGAAGGTCGAGCCGAGCCGTTACTGTCGACAGCGCTGTCACGCGTGCGCTGGCTGGGAAGCTATCTGATAGTGTCGCTGCTGGGTAGCGGGCTGATCCTGATCGCCGGAGCAGCCAGCCTGGGCGGGACGGCCGCCCTGGACCAGCGTGACCCCGGGCTGCTGTGGGGATCCCTTGGAGCGGCGGCGGCGTTGATCCCGGCGATGTGGGTCGCGGCCGGGCTGGGCGCGCTCCTGTTCGGGTTTCTGCCTCGCCTGCTCTTCGTTCCGTGGCTGTTACTGATCTACGGCGCGTTTATCGGCCTGTTCGGCGAGATGGTTCAGGCCCCCGGATGGATGTTCGATGTCTCGCCCTGGGAACACGCGCCAGACTGGCCCGGCATCGCATTCTTGACCCTGTCAACCGCGTTGACGCTCGCCCTGGCGCTAATCATCATCGGCGGGGGACTCTATGGGTTCCGGAACCGCGACCTGGGCACGGCCTGACACATCCAAGACCCGCCGATAAATCGGCGGGCTTGGCTTCCAGAAAACTTTCGCTTGCACCTGAGCCCGGTGATTCATCGCCGGGCAGTTCCTTTCGCCGGGCTT
>SKKR01000581.1 GCA_007123655.1 Thermomicrobiaceae bacterium | reverse complement strand
TCCTGGGCATCCGGGATCTCCTCGGTGAGGTCTCCGATCTCGGTCAGCACCGCGGGGACGATGGTGAGCGCCAGCGCGATCATCACCAGGACGACGCCCAGATACGTCAGGAGCACCGCGAATGAACGACGCATTTTGCGCTCCAGTCTGGACGCGACCGGTGCGAGCGTCTCAGCAAGGATAATTGACATGAGAAGGACAGCGAGCGGCCGAAGCACCATCCAGGCGATGAACAGAATACCGAACGCAAGCGCCAGCGCCGCCGCCGAGGCACTGATCGTCCGCCAGTCGATCCAGACATGACGGTCTTCTGATGGATGGTTCCTGCCGTCCGACCCCGTGTCAGCGCGTGCCACCTGTCTCCCCCTTTCAACTGGATCGAACGATCGACCCGCCTGCTGTTGCGCAACGTTTGCGCCACGGCAGAAGCAGTGGCTCCCAGGCAAAGGGTGAAGGTCGAGAGAGAAACACGCATCAGATGCTGCTCAGGGGGAGACAGAAGAACCCCGGCGCGGGGGTGCCGACGCCGGGGTTGTTCATTGCTTCGGAGCAGGGACTCAGGCCCCGGTGGGTTCGCTTCCGTTGTCCGAAGTGGACGGGTCGTCGTCGGTTCCGGACCCGGTCGCGGCATCCTCGGCAACGTCGGCCAGTTGCTCGTCCTGTCCGGTCCGGATTACCGTGAGAGAAGCGACCTGATCACCCTCGTATAGCTTCATGACGCTGACGCCTTGCGTAGAGCGCCCGATGCGGGAGATCTGGTCCGCGACGACGCGGATGACCTTCCCCTGGTTGCTCATGATCATGACGGTATCGGTATCTTCGACGACTCGTGCGCAGGCAAGTTCACCGTTGCGCGACGATATTTTCATCGCCGTGACACCCTTTCCGCCGCGACCCTGTCCTCGGAACTCGGAAAGTGGCGTGCGCTTTCCAAAACCGTGCTCGGAGACGACCAGGAGATCAGCGTCCGGCCGGGCGACTTCCGCGGCGATGACGCGACCACTTTCCGGCAGGCGGATTCCGCGAACGCCGGCCGCGGTCCGGCCCATTGCCCGTACGTCGTTTTCGTCGAAATGAATCGCTTTGCCGTGATTGCCGACCAGAATCAGGTTGTCCTCACCGGAGGTCATGCGAACCCAGGCGAGTTCATCGTCGTCATCCAGGCGAATCGCGATCAGGCCGGAGGAACGCACCGAGGCGAACCGGGAAAGCGCGGTGCGCTTGACGGTCCCCTTACGTGTACACATGAAGAGGTACTCGGCGGACTCCGTATCGCTGACCGGGAGAAGCGTAGTGATCGTCTCATCCTGGTCGATATCGATCAGGTTGATCACGGGAATCCCCCGGGACGTTCGGCCCGTCTCCGGGAGCTCGTGAACCTTGATCTGGAACACACGGCCCTTGTTCGTGAAGAAGAGCAAGCGATCGTGCGTGTTCGCTGACAGGATGTGCGCGACGCGATCCTCTTCTCGAAGGCCGATGCCGGTGACACCTCGTCCGCCGCGGCGCTGGGAGTGATAGGTCCCGTCGGACAGTCTCTTGACATATCCGCGGGACGTCACCGTCACCAGGACGTCGAGTTCCGGGATCAAGTCTTCATCACTGATATCAGTGAAAATGTCCTGGATCTCACTCCGACGAGGATCTCCGTAGGCCTCCTTGAGATAGCTCAGTTCATCCTTGATGACCTGGTCGACCTTCTCCGGATCGGACAGCAGCGCTTCGAGGAAGGCGATGGTCTTCAGCACACCGCGGTACTCGTTCTCGAGCTTGCGTCGCTCGAGCGCTGCAAGCCGCCGCAATTGCATCTCGAGAATAGCGTTCGCCTGAGCTTCGCTGAAGTCGTAGCTGCTCATCAGGTTCTGGCGAGCGATCTCCGCGCTCGGCGACCGGCGGATCAACTGAATGATCTCATCCACGTGGTCAAGCGCGATCTTCAGCCCGTCAAGAATGTGCGCCCGCCGGCGCGCTCGCCGGAGATCGAACTCCGTGCGACGGCGGATGACCTCTCGACGATGATCGAGATAGGCCTGGAGCATGCGCTTGAGATTGAGGACGCGTGGCTGCTTGCCGTCAACCAGCGCAACCATGTTGACGCCGAAGGACTGTTGCAGCGCTGTGTGCTTGAAGAGCGCGTTCAGTACACGCTGCGGCTGGGCATCCCGGCGAAGCTCGATGACGATCCGCATTCCCCGCCGGTCTGACTCGTCCCGGAGATCCTGAATCCCGTCCAGTCTCCCCGCTTTGACGTACTCGGCGATACGCTCCAGCAGCGCCGCTTTGTTCACCTGATAGGGGAGTTCGGTGACCAGGATCCTGAACCGGTCGCTCCGCTCGAGTTCCTCGATCTCCGCGCGGGCGCGGGTGACGATCCGGCCGCGGCCGGTCGCATAGGCGGCCCGGATGCCCTCCTTGCCGAGGATGATGCCGCCGGTCGGGTAGTCTGGGCCCTGCACGAAGTTGCACAGTTCATCGATGCTGGCTTCCGGGTTCTCGATCAGGTGAACGAGTCCGTCGCAGACTTCAGCGAGGTTGTGAGGCGGGATATTGGTGGCCATTCCCACGGCGATGCCGGACGCTCCATTGAGCAGGAGGTTCGGAAGCTTCGCGGGGAGCACCGTGGGCTCGTGCTCGCTGTCATCATAGTTGGGAATGAAATCGACGGTCTGCTTGTCAATGTCCTGAAGCAGTTCCGCGGCGATCCCGGCCATGCGCGCTTCGGTGTAGCGCATTGCCGCTGCGCCGTCACCGTCTACGGAACCGAAGTTACCCTGCCCGTCCACGAGCCGGTAGCGCATGACGAACGGCTGCGCCATTCGGACCAGCGCGTCATAGACAGCATCGTCACTGTGCGGGTGATATGACTTGAGGACTTCGCCCACGATACCGGCGCTCTTGCGGTACCGGCTGTTGGGGCGGACGCCCATTTCGTGCTTGGCGTAGAGAATTCGACGCTGAACCGGCTTGAGCCCGTCGCGAACGTCCGGAAGCGCGCGCTGAACGATGACGCTCATCGCATAATCGAGATACGAGCGGCGCATCTCGGTGTCGATATTGATTGCCTGAACGTTACCAATGCTCACGCGAAGAAAATTCTCTCAATGACGGGCAGGAGCGACCTTACTACCAACGACAATTGTACCAATTCCGCGCGATTCTCCGCCGGATCATGGCAAGATTGCGCAGTTGGCGGAGATCGAGCGAGGATGGGTTACCCGTGAGGCAATCGGAAAGGCAGACCCTCGCGATTCAGCGAGATGGGCGGATCCTCCTCGATACGTCCGTTCCTGAGTCACAGACGGTTGAAGATCGCCTCCGTACGTTTGCCGAGTTGCGGAGCGCAGCCGGACAGGTGCACACCTATCGAGTAACGGACGTTTCGCTCTGGGCGGCGGCAGCCAGCAATGTCTGCGAGCAGGAGATCATCGAAACGTTGCACTTGAACGCGTCATCGCGGATTCCGCGAGATCTGGAAGTCAGGATATCCAGGTTCTTCGAGCGCTACGGGCACGTCCGGCTGACTGGATCTCCGGGAGATCTTTGCCTTACGTGCGATGATCCGCTGCTCATGCGCGAGATCGGGCGCGTGCTTGGACGGCAGTCCCGCAACGGAGTGATTCCGATCGAGGAGGAGGAACGGGGTCAGGTCAAGGCCGTTCTGGCACAGGCGGGGTATCCGGTGCAGGACACTGTTCTCGCGAGAATCTCCGGCACCGCCGTCTATGAGCTTGATCGCTCCGTGAGGCTGCGGGACTACCAGTCGCGGGCGGTCGCCAGATTTGTTGACCACGCGACGACCGGCGGGCTAATCCTACTTCCCTGCGGTGCCGGGAAGACGGTCGTCGGCGTTGCAATCGCCGCGGAACTGCAGGCCAGGGTGCTCATCGTGACTCCGAACCGGACGATCGGCGAGCAATGGGCCAATCATTTCGTGCAGATGACGAGTCTTGGTCCCGCGGACATTTCACTCTTCGACAATGCTGACGGTGAGCGACCTGTAACAATCCTGACATATCAGGGGCTGACTGGTTCGCACAACGGGATTTCAGCTCGGCTTTCGAATGCCGGGGATGTTCCGTGGGGGCTGGTCATATACGACGAAGTGCACACTCTTCCAGCGGAGGTATTTCGCCAGAGTGCCGCGCTTCAGGCATCGAGGCGGCTTGGACTGACCGCGACGCTCGTGCGGGAAGACGGCCGTGAGGGTGAGGTGTACGCGCTGGTAGGACCTCCGGTATGGCAGTCACGATGGCGCGATCTGGAACGTGACGGTTGGATTAGCCCGGTCGAGTGCGTCGAGGTCCGGATCCGACCCGAGTACGATCACGTGACCGAGGAGCGCGGGCTCGCCTCGAAGATCCGGACGGTGCATCGGTTGATTCACCGGCACACCAATGACCACGTGCTGGTGGCCGCCCATCGCATCAAGGAGGTCTACGCCCTGGCTCGATCCATCGGCGCGCCGGCGATCACCGGCCGGACACCGCAGTCCGAACGCCAGCGGCTGTACGCGGCTTTTCGATCCGGAGAAATACGGACCCTCGTTGTATCGCGTGTTGCGAATGTGGGGGTGGACCTTCCAGATGCGAATGTCCTGATTCAGGTGAGCGGAACGTTCGGATCTCGCCTGGAAGAGGCGCAGCGACTGGGACGATTGCTTCGCCCCAACAAGTCGTCCACCGGCCCCGCCCGGTTCTACTCACTGGTTCTGCCGATGACGAAAGATCGCACATTCGCCGAGCGACGGCAGCGCTTTCTCGTCGACCAGGGCTACCGGTATCACGTGGTCAACGCCCGCGCCTGACCGCCGAATCATCCTCACGTCCGGGGAGAGCCTCCGACTCCAGCCCAGTGGCATCCGGAGTGTCCGCGCTGCCGATTCCCTCGCTGCGTCCGAAGTGGCTGGTCGGCGGCCAGACGCGTTGAAGAACCGCCCATTGTCCGGGATCGATCGAGATCATCCGCTCCAGTTGCTGGACAGCGGTGATCATATTGCACTCCAGATCCCGCTCGCGATCTCCGGTCTGGGTCAGGCAGATCGGCGGTCCGATCCAGACCGTAGACCGGTGCTCCCTGTTTCTGAGCGTGACCGCGGGGAGAACCGGAGCGCCGGTGCGCATCGCAAGCATTATCGGACCCGCCGGCAACGTGGTTTCCCGTCCGAAGAACCGAACCCGGTGACCCAATCCGCTGACATCCCTGTCCCCGGCCAGCAGCAGGATTCCGTTCCGTTTCAAGAGTGAAGTGACGTTTCGAAGCATCGAGGAATCAGGCGGGATCACGCGTATTCCCATTGCCGAGCGCAATCGCGCCATGTAATTGAAGAGCTCCGCTGGCTGGATGCGCTCAGCGACGATCGCCGCGTCATAACCAAGGGCTGAGGGCAGCCGGGCCATCACACTGAAGTTCCCAACGTGAGCCGAGAGAATGATCGCTCCCTTGCCCTGTTCGAGTGCCCGCTCGACGTTCTCAAGGCCTGTCAGTTCGACGAGATCGAGAATGGTCGTCCTGTCCACTGATCGCATCCGCAAGAGGTCGTAGTAGTTCGTCACGACGGTGATGCTGACTCGAGCTGAGAGGATGTTCCGGCGAAACAATCCCGAGTCAGGCGCCACCATGAGAAGATTGCTCGCAACGTTTCGTCGTGTCCGCCTGTTGACGAGCCAGTACGCCAGACCAAGGATCCGACAAACCAGATAGCCGATCCGCGACGGAATGAACGGTGTAAGAACTGCCGCGATCTTCAGTATCCGGAGCAACCACATTACGGCCGCCCCCCTGGTTCATGACGAAGCTCGGCAAGTCCCCTCTCGGCGGGCTCGTTCCAGAGCGGACGGGCCGGGATCCACTGGTCGACGTGGTCCCGGATGATCGATTCCAGTGCTCGGCGAATCTCTTCTGCCCCACGTCCCTCCGGAAGATCCGCACCGCTCAGGCGTGTTCCGTACAACAGTAATGAGCTATCGCCTGGCCGGACCAGCAGCGCGGCCAAAATCACCGTCTCGCCTCCCGGAAACCCGGTAGGCGCCGTGATCTTTGCCTGACCCCTGAACAACTCAAAGGTCATGGTGTCCGAGGACCCGAGCGGACCGTCAACGAGAGTTACCGTATGAAGCAACGGACCTGCGCTCAGTCCTGTCGCCTCAAGCGCTCGGGGGAGCAGTTCCGGGAGCCCGCTGCTCGTCGTGAGCGTTACTGTCGGTGGCGATACGGTGACGGGGTTCGACGTCAGTCCTGGATGAACCGTGATCTGTTCAGAGAGCTCTTCGTTGTTCAATGCTGCGAAGCGACGGAGGATCCGCTCGCGATTCCGGGCGAATCGGCGCGCGATGGCCTTTGTGCGACGAACGGAGCGGCTCTCCGAGTGGTCGTGCAGAACCCACGAAAGGTTTCTCGAGTGGTTGCGCTCGTCGAGGGAGATCCGGATCTCGTCCATCGGTGACCCTCACATCGTTCCACAGCATAGGAAGCGGCGGCTGGAGTGTACCAGCCGCCGCACCAGGGTTCGTCTTGTCAGGAGCGATCAGGATTCGATCGGCATCCGCGCAGCGTCGCGGTGCGCAGCGGTTTCCCGGATGAAT
>SKKR01000229.1 GCA_007123655.1 Thermomicrobiaceae bacterium | reverse complement strand
GCGCCGACCGTCGCCAGGCCGTAGCCCGTGAGCATGACGTATTTGCGTTGAAACCGGTCGATCTGCGGGGCGATGAGGATTGCGACGATGATCGCGGCGACGTTCTCGATCGTTCGCAGACCCCCGAGCACGGACACGGAGACGCCGAGGCTCTCCGCTGCCGGAGCGAACACCAACCCGAAGCTGTTTGTATTGCTCGTCGCGGCAATCGCCAGGAGACAGGCGACGACCAGGATTTGCCGGGGCATTCAACTCGACCAGTTCACTCGTCCAGAGTATCGGCAGACGCACACACAGCGGGAGGGCCATGACGCCCTCCCGCCTTCGGGATCGGTGTCCGGTGTTGCTCCACTTATTGTCCGACCGACGCTCCGTCGAAAGATTCCTCGTTGACGATCCCCCGCATGAACGAAAGATACTCGTCCCGGGTCATGGGCGGCTTGTCGCGTTCCAGAATGTCGTGCGCTCCCGAGCCATCTCCGTACAGCAGATCGATGGTCGTCATCGCCATCAGCTTGGCCGGAAGCAGGTAGGCATGCTCTTTGTTGGTAATCCGCCAGTCACTGCCATGCCCGGCTCCGGCAAATCCCCCCACGCTCGGATGCAGGACCGGCATGATCTGCGCCAGATCGCCCATGTCGGTCGAACCGGTCTTGTGGCCGGTCTCTTCCCACTGGTCTTCGTCGAACCAGGTCAGGAAGTTCTGCTTGAAGTAATCGACCATGCCCCGGTTGTTCACCAGCGGCATGTAGCCCGGGATCGTCTCGATCTCGACTCTGGCACCGAGCGCGACGGCCCCGGCGCGAAGCGCACGATCTACCTTGAACGAGGCGTCTTCGATCGCCTCCGCCGTCTTGCCCCGGACCATGGACTCGAAACGGACGTCATTCGGGATCACGTTGACCAGATCACCGCCCCGGGTCAGGATCGGATGTATGCGGATCGCGTCGTCGTCTTTGAACGTCTCCCGCTGCGCGTTGATGGCGCTGAGCGCGAGGTTCGCGGCGTAGAGGGCGTTGACCCCGCGGTCCGGGGCACCTCCGGCATGAGCCGCTTTCCCGACAAACTTCGCCTGCTTGCCGATGAATCCGTTGTTCGACGCAGATACTGTTGCCATTCCATCGATGTTGTCGTGACTCGCGGCGTGGACCATCATCGCCATGTCCACGTCGTCGAAAGCGCCGAGCGCAACGAGTTCGCTCTTCCCGCCGAGGAACTCGAGCTTTCCGGACTTTCGAAGCTCGTTCCGGTAATCGATCTCGACGTACTCCTCTGCCGGAACCGCCATGAAAGAGACACGCCCGGCAAGTTCCGGAAACGCGTTCGCTCCGAGCATTCCCATCGCCGTGCCGATCATCGCGGCGATCTGTGCGTTGTGACCGCAGCAGTGCGCGGCCCCGGTCTCCGGGTCCGCATGCTCGTGATCGGCAACCAGCACGGAGTCGAGTTCACCCAGCACGGCGACTGTCGGGCCAGTGTTGCCGGTGTCGACCATCGACTTCACGCCGGTGATGGCCAGGCCGGCTTCGTACTGCAGTTCCAGAAAGTCGAACACCTCCTGAACAACCCTGGCGGTCTTCATCTCCTTAAACCCGAGTTCGGGTTGATAGAAAATCGTCTCCCCGACCTCGATGATGCGCTCGGCGTGCCGGTCGATCTCTTCGCAAACACGTTTCTTGAGGTCCTCTCTGGACATTTCCCTTCCTTCCGGCTCGTGGGATAACGCAGCACGCGGCATGCTCACCCCGGCATGCCCGTGCCATTGTAATCGGGAAGTGAGATTTGTCTCGAAACGCGGAGCGAAACGACGATCAGCGGTGACCGTCCGCTCCTGGATGCCCGGCAGGCTCGGGTACACGTCCTTCTTTCTGACTGACCGGTACCTGTTCCGGACGAGCGTCCTGCAGCCAGCCGCGCAGGAGATGGTGTATTCCTTCCGGGCCGGGGATGCGCTCCTCGGGAGACTGCCAGTCCGCAGGGTAGATGATAAATGACCGGGTCTGATCTCCGCCGAGCCCGCCGTGCGATCCGACGAGGTCCTCGAAGGCGGCCACTTCACCGGTTTCCGGAACGAACATGCTGTTGATCAGCAGGTCCCCGACGTTGGGGAAACTGTCCAGCCGGCGAAGCTGCTCCGGGGCATCTTCGCCAAACGGTTCGAGAGGATCTAAGCCGTTGACCCTGCCGCTGTGCAGGTAGTGTGTTCCGTGCCGCCCGATGACGATTGCCCCGTGTATGTCCGAGTGCGTCATGACGAAGCCGATCCCCGGATGACCGACAAGCCGGTTGAACAATCTGGGGTACCGGACAACGAGTTCTTCGAATGTCAGACGATGTGCGGTGTCCGTAAAATAGACCAGTCCGAGGTTCCCGGACGCGCAAACGACGACCTCGGCTCCGGGCTCGATCGGTAATTCGTCCGACGGGCGCAGTTCGACGTAGCCGTCGTGCGTCCGGCGCCGGAGGACTCTGCGTGCGGTACGGCCGGCCGGGCTCTCGTCCTGAATCACCTGAGAAAACAGTGCGTTGAGATGCGCCCAGCCTTCATCGTCAGCCGGAGGACTGACAACGGTTTCTCGACCATCGAGCGCTCGCTCGACGAGTTCATCCAGCGTGATGCTGTAGCGCTGGCGGAACGTGGCACCGGGGCTCTGGCCGTGATCGGAAAGCAAAACGAACTCATACGGCCTCGACGAACGAATTGCCGCTCGTTCGAGCGCTTCCAGACCCTCATCGAAGTGTTTGAGCGTCCGCAGGGAATCCGGGTTTAGCGGACCGGCATGGTGCGCCACGACGTCGTAGCCGAGAAACGTGCTGTAAATGACTGGCGTGCCCTGAAGCATGTCCTCGATGAGCAGATAGAGGTTCAGATCTCTCAGAAACACGTTCGCCGCCGCGCGCAAAAACGGGAAACTCCCACCGCGCGTATGTGGGGCCCGCGGTCGACGAAACCATCCGCGGGTTCGCTGGCCGACCTCGCGCAGGATCTCCCAGACCATGAGGACGAACGTGCGGGAGAAGCTGTACGGATTTAGAAAGAAGAGGAAGTAGCTGTTTGTTCGCTGTCGGACGGTGCTCGCGCCATTCAGGAGCGAACTCATGGTCATGACGGCGTTGGTTGCGTCTCCGGATACCAGATTGGTCAGACTTGTGCCACCCGCGGCCAGCAAGCCGGTCCCGTCCGAGAGTCGCCGGTGAATCTCTGACGCGGTCCAGGGGCGGTTAGAAATCATCAGGCGGTTATCAGATTTCTCGTACCAGCGGAATGCCGGGATCCCGAAACTGCGTCCGTAGAGAATACCGGCCTGGCTGGACGAGGTTTGCGATGGAAGCCCGCAGTTCCATTCAGTCACCCGCATCCGTCCATTTTCGATCCACCGGGAAAGCGCGGGCATATACCCTTCACCGAGCGCGGTCTGGAGCGCTGGCATGGACAGCCCGTCAATCTCCAGGATGACCATGCCGACTTCCCTGCTTGGCTCCGCGTCCGGCGTTCGACGGGCGAACCGCAGAATCACGTTTCGGTAGAACGATTCGTCGTCATTGATTGAAAGGAGCCCGGTGACGATGGTGTTGATCAGCGCGATCCCGAGCACCGTCCAGAGCGCGGCGATGAAATCCTGAACGTGGAATCCGGGCAGTGCCAGATCCGCCAGGACAACGATGAACGCGTTCAACGCAAGGGAAAGCAACCCCAGTGACAGGACCGTAAACGGAAGCATTACAATGAGGAGAAACGGGCGGACGAGCGCGTTGAACAGGCCTATCGCCGCGACGGCCCAGAACGCCCAGATCCAGCCCCGGAGCTCGAGCCCGGGAATGACCGATGCAAGAAGCCAGAGTGCGAGTGCATCAATCGCCCAGATGACGACGATCCGACGAGCCAGATGCATTCGTGGCGTTCCATCATCTAGCGCGGTCGATCAGACTCAGACTCCCCCCCGGCTCGAGGATGCGCACGTCCACGTCCGGCGCCTGACGATCAGCCTCCCGCGCGAACTCCCGCGGCGGTTCCGTGAGAAACAGCGGGCGAGTCCACTTCAGCCCGATCGGGCACAAGGTCCCCCAGTGAATCGGTACGACCTGCGTGGGCCGGAGGCGCGTCAGTGCCGTCGCGGCGCGCTCCGGATTCAGATGCCCTTCCCCGAGTGACGGGCCCCAGCCCCAGACCGGAAGCAGTGCGAGGTCGAGATCCTGTCCGATGTGCTCCATGTCATCGAACAGATCGGTATCACCGGCAAAGTAGACGACGGTGGATCCCCGAATGAGAAACCCGAGCGCCTCACCATCAGGCCCGAACGGAGGGCGATTGCCATCGTGGTTGGCCGGAGTCGCCCGAATCTGCAGAGAGCGGAACGGACGCTCATCGCCCTCCCGCATCACGACTACATTGTTGATCCCGGCACGGCGGAGCACCATCTCTGCGCCCTCCGGGGCGAAAATCGGGGTTCCGGGCGGCAACTGCTGAAGCGAGGGAATGTCGAGATGGTCCCAGTGCATATGAGAGATCAGCACGGCGTCAACGTCGCTGAGATTGCGATGCTTCCGCGAGAACTTCGGTCGACGAAGGTGCGCAGTGCGGCGACGCAGTAACGGGTCCGTCAGGAGACGGACGCCGTCCACTTCCACCAGCGAGGTGGCATGTCCCAGATAGGTGACCGAATCGGCGTCGTCAGCGACGTCGTCAGAACGATTGTCTCGAATAGGTGTTAGCACGTAGGTTCTGCTCCGATTGATTCAGGCGTTATCGAGGTCGACGTAGTCCTCTTCAGCAAGTGTACTACCAGCGTTCCTCGTCGGGCGGGGAAGCGCCATCGGTACGAGCACAGGCCCTGTTCCACATCGTGAAATGCTGTTAGGATTGGCCCGTTGGTACGGCACAGTTCAAACTGGTTTGCTGAACAGGTGGAGAAATCGGGAATGGAAGATCAGTCCGGCAGGATCGAACCGGCTCCGTATCCGGGAAACGTGCTCGTCGCGGGGTGTGGTTTCATCGTTACCGGCGCGGGCTGGGGACTATTCGGGTACCTTGAAGGAGAGTTCACGGCTACGTCCGGCGCCGGGTTGTTTTTGGCGCTGGCGTTCGCGCACATTGTCACCGGCGTGCTTGTTCTGAGTCGACAATGGATCGCGTTTCCTATGGGGCTCATCGTCGGGCTGACCGGCTTGCTCGCCGCGGTGGTCCAACCTCAATTCGTCCTCGTGTTCACGAATGTCGTAATCCTGGTTCTCCTCCTCCTCGCTCGCTCGGCGATCCACCTCCATTTCCGGGCAACCGGTACCGGAGGCATGCCGAACTGAGGACACGATTCGTGGACGCGGCAGGCATCCCGTTCGATGCCTCCTGCCGCCCGCTCCACAATCCGGGGCCTATGCGACTCGTCATGACTCTGACAGCGAAGGAGCGAACGTATGGCACGCGTGATTGATAGCATCGACCGGGGCATCATCAGTTGTTTACAGGAAGATAGCAGGCGTCCGAGCGCGGAGATCGCCAGGTATCTCGGCATTGCGGAGCGGACCGTTCGCGCACGAATCGAACGCCTCGTTCAGGATGAGGTCGTCCACCTCGCCGCGATCGTCAATCCACGAGTCCTGGGATACAGCGTCACCGCCGATGTATTTCTCGAGGTTGAGATTGGGCGCGTCCAGGAGGTGGCAGACACGGTCGCTGAACTCGACGAGGTATGTTACGTAGGGCTCACGACTGGCGACCGTGACATCAGCCTGCAGGTTCACGCCCCAACGATTGACGCCCTGTATGATTTCGTGTCGGAGAGCCTCAACCGTGTTCCGGGAGTGCTCCGGAGCAAGACCTACGTCATTCCCCGTGTCTCCAAACAGGTGCCGGACTGGCGTCTTCCCCGTAACCTTCCAACAGCCGAACAGGATCAACCTGTAGTGGCACTCTCCGCGGCTCGCGGGGAACGCCTGTAGCGCGCGATCCGTCCTTGCCTCTCGCAATACGGAAGGAGCACGCCCATGCCGCACCGCAGCGACTCGCACCGCGCGATGATCGATCAGGCGCAATCGCTCATGTTCGGCTCACCCGGCGCGTTCAAGCTCCCGCCCCACCTGGCGATCGTCGTCGACCATGGTGCCGGCAGCCGCATCTATGATGTCGATGGCAACGAATATATTGACTACCTGCTGGGGTCCGGCCCGATGCTCATAGGTCACGCCCATCCAAGAGTCGTCGCGGCCGTACAGGCCCAGGCAGCCAAGGGCTCCACGTTCTACACGCTCACCGAGCCCGCTATTCGCCTGGCGGAGCGAATCGTCGACGCGGTTCCCTGCGCGGAAGCGCTCAAGTTCGTCAGCTCCGGGACCGAGGCGACCTTCCACGCGATGCGTATCGCGCGAACCTTCACCGGCAGACCGAAGATCCTGAAATTCGAAGGCGGTTTCCACGGGGTCAACGACTACTCAATGATGAGCACGATGGCGCCGGTTCAGACGGACTATCCCCGCCCGATACCGGATTCTGCCGGGATCCCTGGCGAACTGGAAGCCGATGTGCTCGTCTCTCGCTGGAATGATGCCGAGCTCACCGCGAAGATTCTCCGGGACCATGAGTCCGAGATCGCCG
>SKKR01000137.1 GCA_007123655.1 Thermomicrobiaceae bacterium | reverse complement strand
CAGGATACTAGCGAAAGTTCGTGAATTGCAGGGCAATGGGGTATTCGGTTTCTTTCAGAGATTGAATGACCGCCTGCAAATCGTCCTTATTCTTGGATGAGACCCGAACCGAGTCTCCCTGGATCTGAGCAGTCACTTTCTTGAAATCAGAGCGGATCTGCTTGCTGATCTGCTTGGCGATTTCTTCAGGAATCCCGCGCTTGAGTTTGATCGGTTGACGCACCTTCCCGCCGCTTGCCTGTTCCTGCTTCTGATAGTCCAGGATCTTGAGTGAAAGCCCGCGCCTGATAACGCGGCTTTCTAGGATGTCGGTCACCGCCTTGAGGGTAAAGTCGGAATCGGTCGTGATGACAAGTTCGTTGTCCTGTTGCTCGATTTCCGTCGGCGTGCTCTTGAGATCATAGCGGGTTCTCACCTCGCGCATCGTCTGATCGACCGCGTTGGTGAGTTCCTGCTGGTCGAACTCGGAAACCACGTCAAACGAGTTTGTCGACGCCATGAAAGCTCCTTTCCTGTCCTGCTGATCGCTCGTTGGTTAACATTCGGTCGTCGCGGAGAGCGTCAATGCGTTGGTTCGGCCGAGCGTTCCGGGGGCTGGTTCCCCTCGTCTCCGGAGGCGAACTCTGGCGCTGGCTGATCCTCAGCGGGCGTCACGTAGACAATCCCGCCGCTGAGATGCTCAACAAGAACCTGTGTTCCGGCATCGATGTAGTCCGACGTTGACATCGCCGACCATTCCTGTTCAACGATCCGGACGACCCCGCGCGGGTTCAACGGCTCGATGACCACCCCAATCTGTCCACTCAGATCAGGCGGCTGGAGTTCGAACCGGCTCTGGCGCGCCCGGAACACCGCGCGCAGCGTGATCAGGAGCACCAGAACCCAGCCGACCATGGTACCAACGATCACCCAGACATTCACGCTGACTTCGGGAGCGAAGGCGGACATTGCTCCCCATGGACGGTACAGAGAGAGCGAGCCCGCAACATACGCGACCAGACCAAACGCCCCGGCAACTCCGATCCAGGGTGTTCTCAACTCCGCGATGAAGAGAATGGCCGCCAGGAGCATTAACCCGAGACCGAACCAGGACACCGGGAGGTTTCCGAGCGCCACAAAGGCCAGTGCGAGACAGATAACGCCGGGAATGCCCGCGATCAGGCGGCCAGGGGTGAACAGTTCAACAATAAGCAATAGAAGGCCGGCGCTGAGCAGAGCGTAGGCCACCGACGCGTTCGTAATCGCGCGGAGCGTGATTTCCCACCAGGTCATCGAGACCCGGATCATCCGCGCGCCTTCTGTATTCATATCAACGGCGCCGAGCGCGGTCTGGACCGGCTCCCCGTGAACGGCGGCCATCGCACCCGCTACATCTTCGGCGATCCCATCGACTATACCCTCGGCAAGCGCTTCTTCGGCGTTGAAAATCACCTGGTCGTGGATAATGCGCTCAACGTTTTCCGGATCTCTGCCTCGAATCAGCGCGGTTCGGTTGGCGATGCTGGAGGCGAACTCGATACGAGCTTCACGTTCCTCAGGGCTGATCAGTTCGGTCATCGCCGGAGCTGGTGACGCACCGATTTCGCCGTCCGGGTGTATCACCGTTTTGTTGGCAGCGAGGGTCACCAGAAATGCTCCCGCGAGCGCCTGTGCATCTTCTTCCGGACCGACGTAGGCGATGACCGGGATCTCGCTTCCGAGTATCGCCTGGTTCAGGCGGCGGACGGCGCGGTCAAGTCCACCTGGAGAGTTGACCGACATGAGCAGCGCGTCGGCACCCTGTCGTTCGGCTCGCTCAAGTACGCGAATCGTATGGTCAGCAGTCAGTTCGCTAAAAATGCCGTTGAGTTCGGCGGTGTAGACCGTCGGTTGCTGGGCACGGGAACTTCCACTCGAGATCAGCCCGACCGCCGCGATGATGACAGCCGCCGCTACGAGTAGGAGGGTCCTTTGAAGATTCCTGGACCAGTGGCGGGTCGCGCTCACTTCACATGCCGCCATGTTGCCCCGGCCTTCCAGCGTGAATCCATCGCAGCAGATGGAGGTGGCGGTTCCGTTGTCAATGGTAACCGATCGGATAACACCGGTCACCGGAACATTGCAGTCCGCACGGGAAACAAACGTTGTTAACCCGCCCGGATTGGCGCCCATCTCGCGCCCCGGTGTCCTTCTACACCGGCGGGATTGTTCGATTGACGGGTGACGGAGCCTGTGCTAATATCCATGTTCTGGACGGTAACACCGTGCCAGACAGTTGATGTTGCAGTGGCGACGAGCGGGAGTAGTAGGTTCCGCTTTTCAGAGAGTTGCCGGTCGGTGCGAGGCAATGGCGACAGGAACCGAACTCACCCGGGAGCCGCTCCGGTGAGCCAGCGCAAACCAGAGCCGGTTGACCACCGTTACCGGGTTCAAGAGTGGGTAGACACCACGGGGCTGTAGCTCAGTTGGGAGAGCACAACACTGGCAGTGTTGGGGTCAGGGGTTCGAGTCCCCTCAGCTCCACTTCGTTCTGTCTACCAACCAGGGTGGTACCGCGGAACCGGCCTTTCGTCCCTGCAGGGGATGAAGGGCTTTTTCTATTTTCGGAACACGCGAATCTCGTTCAGGCGTCAGGCAGGCGAACACGCGCTTTACGGCAGGAGGATCACCGTGGTGACATCGGAAACGCGCGTACGGGCGAGGCCGTACAATGCAACCACCGTCGAAGAGAAGTGGCAGCGCGCCTGGGAGGAAGCCGCGCTTCACTCGACTCCGGATGAATCCGAGCGGCCAAAGTGGTACGCCCTGACGATGTACCCCTACCCGTCCGGTGATTTGCACATCGGCCACTGGTACGCGATGGCTCCGTCGGATGCGGCTGCCCGATTCAAGCGAATGAACGGATACAACGTCCTGTTCCCGATGGGATTCGACGCGTTCGGACTTCCTGCCGAAAACGCCGCGATCAAGCACAACGTCCACCCGCACAAGTGGACGATGTCCAACATCGAACGAATGCGCGTGCAATTGCGTTCGATGGGGGGGATGTTTGACTGGGACCGCGAGATCATCACCTGCCTGCCCGACTACTACAAGTGGAATCAGTGGCTGTTCCTGAAGTTTCTGGAACACGACATAGCATACCGGGCAAACGCCCCGGTCTGGTGGTGCCCGAATTGCCAGACCGTGCTGGCGAACGAGCAGGTCGTGGACGGCGAGTGCGAGCGGTGTCACGCACAGGTGACGAAACGAGACCTGACGCAGTGGTTCTTCAGAATCACCAACTACGCCGATGAACTGCTGGACTTCAGCACGATCGACTGGCCCGAGCGGGTGGTCTCGATGCAGCGGAACTGGATCGGTCGCTCCGAAGGCGCGCGTGTGGTGTTCAAGAGTGAGCAGGACGATCCGATCGAAGTCTTTACGACACGCCCCGATACGCTCTGGGGCGCGACGTTCATGGTGCTGGCGCCTGAGCACCCGCTGGTCGAGAAGCTGACCACGGACGAGCAGCGGGCTGAGGTTGAGGAGTATGTCAGCTGGGCGCGTCGCCAGACCGAGATCCAGCGAATGTCGACCGAGAACGAGAAAACCGGCGTGTTCATCGGGGCCTATGCCGTCAACCCGGTCAACAACGAACGCGTGCCGATCTGGATCGCGGACTATGTGCTGATGGGCTACGGGACCGGCGCAATCATGGCGGTTCCGGCACACGACCAGCGCGACTTCGAGTTCGCGAAGCAGTTCGCGTTGCCGATTCGCGTCGTGATCCGGCCGGAAGGCTCTGATCTTCATGAGACCACGATGATCGAGGCGTACCCCGACGAAGGAGTCATGGTGAACTCTGGAGCCTTCGACGGGACGCCGACCCCGAACGGAGAGGCTGTCGCCAGGGTGATCGAGTGGCTGGAACGAGAAGGCATCGGTTCCGGCGAGATCAACTACCGCTTCCGGGACTGGTTGATCTCGCGGCAGCGCTACTGGGGTTCACCGATCCCGATCATCTACTGTGACTCGTGTGGGGCCGTTCCGGTGCCGGAAGAGGACCTGCCGGTCCTGCTGCCTGAGGACGCCGAGTTCGAACCGACCGGTGTATCTCCGCTGAAAACACACTCCAGCTTCTACAACACGACTTGCCCGTCGTGCGGTGCGGCGGCAACCCGGGAGACGGACACACTGGATACGTTCATGGATTCCTCGTGGTATCAGTACCGGTTCCTGAACCCGCATTTTGAGGATGGCCCGGTTGACCCGGATAAGGCCGGAAAGTGGCTGCCGGTGGATCAGTACACCGGAGGCATCGAGCATGCCACGATGCACCTGCTGTACGCTCGCTTTTTCACGAAGGCGATGCGGGATATCGGCCTGCTGAACATCGACGAACCTTTCACGCGGCTGTACAACCAGGGGATTATCCTGGGCGAGGACAACGAGAAGATGTCCAAGAGTCGCGGCAATGTGGTCGACCCGGACGAACTGGTCAACGAACTGGGGGCCGATGTCGTCCGCTTGTATCTGATGTTCATCGCCCCGTGGGATCAGGGTGGTCCGTGGAACTCGCGCGGGATCGCCGGGATCGAGCGGTTTGTCCGCCGTGTCTGGGTAATCACGGATGAGACGGCTGATGTCCGGCCGGGCGAGGTGGACGCCGGTGTCGAAGCCGAACTGAAGAAGAGCATGCACCGGGCGATCAAAGTTGTCGGAGACGATCTGGGCGCGTTCGAATTCAACACCATGGTTGCCCGGCTGATGGAATACGTGAATGACCTGTATCAGCTGCGCGAACGTGGTGCGACCGCGTCCCCGGTCTGGAACGAAGCGCTGCGGTCGCTGGCGCTGTTGCTGGCCCCGAGTGCGCCGCATCTGGCCGAAGAGGTGTGGGAGCGACTGGGCCAGTCGTTCAGCATCCACCAGCAGCCCTGGCCGGAGTATGATCCGGCGCTGGTGGTGGAGAACACGGTCGAGATGGCGGTACAGATCAACGGCAAGGTCCGAGACCGGATCGACACGGCGGTCGATGCTGCCGAGGACGAGGTGGTGAAGCAGGCGATGGCGAGCGCCCGGGTCAGGGAAGCGGTCGGCGACAAAGAAATCCGCAAGGTGATCTACGTTCCCGGCCGGATCCTGAACATCGTCGTCGGCTAGAGCTCTCCGAGCCGCAGACTGTCCTGAATGGAGCGAACGATGGACCCGGCGGCGAGAAGACTGGAACCGGCCGGGTCCCGTCCGGTGATCGGGGTTGCCGGTGGCACCGGCTCCGGAAAGACGACGATCACGGCGGCGATCGAAGCTTCGCTGGGAGCCGACCGGGTCACCTTGATCTCCCACGATGCGTATTATCGGGATCGGCCGGATCTGACTGCGGAAGAGCGATCCCGGCTCAATTTCGATCATCCAGACAGTCTGGAAACCGAACTACTGGTGCGTCATCTGGACCAGTTGATCACGGGCGAACCTATCGAAATGCCCATCTACGACTTCGTCCGGCACCGAAGGCGTGACGATACACTGCCCATACAACCCAGGGACGTGATAATCGTTGAAGGCGTGCTTGTTCTGGCGGAGCCGGCGCTGAGGGAGCGCATGACGCTCTGCGTGTTCGTTGAGACGGACGATGACATCCGGTTCATTCGCCGGTTGCAGCGCGATGTTGATGAACGGGGGCGGACAGTCGAGTCCGTTATCTCCCAGTATCTGGAGACGGTTCGACCGATGCACCTGCAATACGTTGAACCGAGCCGACGGACAGCTGACGTGATTGTCCCGGAAGGCGGACATAATGTCCGAGCGATCGAAATGATCAGCAACCAGATCCGGGCGATCATCGGATAAGGGCAGGGAAGGGATCAGCTACGTGCGCATAGAACCATTCGAACTCGAACGTTGGATGACGACGTATGAGACGAAGGTCGAGTACGACCTGGCGGAGTCGGGCATTCAGCCAATGAGCGTTCGGGAACTGGGTGATCGTACCGGACAGAGTGAACGAATCCAGCGATTACTCGAGGAGCCTCTTCTGTACAGCGAGGCGTGTGGAACGATCGAGCTTCGCCGGCTGATCGCCGATCTCTATGAGGCTACAACACCCGAGAACGTGCTGGTCACTAATGGCGCGATCGAGGCGAACTTCCTGCTTTTCAATTCACTGCTGGTTCAGGGTGACGAGATCGTTGTGGTCGATCCGTGCTACCAGCAACTGGCGAGTGTTCCGGGGGCACTGGGGTGCGACGTCAAACTGTGGCGATTGACCGCGGAAAATGACTTCAGATACGACCTTGAGATACTGAAGGAACTCGTTTCGCCCAGAACGCGCATGATCGTTGTGAATTCGCCGCACAACCCGACCGGCAGCATCCTCACGCAGGAGGAGCTTGCGCGAGTCTATGCGGTCGCGGAGTCGGTGGGCGCCTGGGTGCTCAGCGACGAGGCGTATCGCTGGCTGACGTTGCCTGGTCAACCGGCGGGGGCCGGTCCGGCCCGGGATCTCGGCGAGAGCGGTCTCAGTGTCAGCACGCTTTCGAAGCGCTTCGGCCTGCCCTGGCTTCGAATTGGCTGGCTTGTCGCACCGGAAGAAGTCGTCCGCGCCTGCTGGGCATTCCGGGACTACACCTCGCTGAGTCCGGGTT
>SKKR01000180.1 GCA_007123655.1 Thermomicrobiaceae bacterium | reverse complement strand
TCGCCTCGAACAGATCCCAGTTGACCTCGATCGCCCACTTGCCCCACCAGTAATCCCGGTGCTCCTCGGCGACATAGTCCGCGATCGTACACCAGAACGACTCACCGTTCGGGGCAGTCAGGCGCAGCCGCTCTCCGACGATGTAGTTGGGATGCACGCAATAGTAGCCGTTCGGATCGTACTGCCAGTCATCGATCGAGGCACCCCAGCTTGTGTGCAGGTCCATGATCTCTTCCATGCGCTCGACCGGGTACGCTTCCTCACCGTAGTGCGCCGCTTCTCCCGCGCCAACGAAGTACAGGCCGTCTTCGTCGACTTCCGGCGGCGGGTTGTCCGGATCGGGCCGGATTGGGTGTGACGGCGGCGGATCTCCTTCGTCTGCGTCCGCGTCTACTTCATCCGTGAACGGTGATGGCTGGCCCTGGAACGTCTCGACCATTTCCTGCCAGGAAGCGATGGCCCCTTCCGCGGCATCAACGGGCGGCTCGGCGAACGTTCCGACGGCGTCCTGCCAGGCGAAGTACTCCTCGACGGCGCTCTCCCAGCTTCCGTTCTGGTTTTCCAGCATCGCAATGAGATCCGCGGCGACCCGGGCGTTGAACGTCGGATCCAGTGGGTGTTCCAGCCCTCGTTGTGTGAGCATCGGTTCCGGAACGCCCATCAGTCCGACCCGGTCGCTGTTTAACCGGGCGAGCGGGTCGAATCCGCTCGCGGCGTTTGCCACCCCGGCCAGCAGATACGGGTCCACCCCGTTCATAAGGGCGGCGTCGGTAATGATCTCGCCGTACGGGATGCCGTGTGCCAGCGCGTGCAGGGACGAGTCTTCCGGCATTTTCAGGTCGCGCCAGGCGCGATAGTGCAGTCCGGCATTTCCGGCTTCAACCTGCCATTGCGGATCGTTCACCGGGTTATAGGTCAGAACACGCCGTTCAAATGCCTGTACCATGACGACCCGTTCTTTGCCGTCAATCCGGGTCTCCACCCAGTACGGCTCGGTCAGCGGGTGGCCGATCAAATACTGCCACTCGATCGGCTGGTCAGCCATCCAGTTCCAGAAGACGTCCGGGACGTTGTGTCCAAGTGTGTCGTCGTAATAAGCATTGTCGACGTCCGAGGGTGGATCGAACTGGTCGGTCGAGCCATCTCTGCGCAGTTTCGTGTTGACCGGCTCGCCAGTGCGGTCCGGCGCGCGGTTCCCACTCTGGTCGGCGACGGACGAGCGTGTTCCGAGCGCCGCATAGGTGGGCGATGCATCGTTGTTTTCCAGGTCTCCGGTGACAGGTATCTCGGCTGGTGAGGTCTCAATAGACGCATCGTCACCGACCTGAATCTCGCCGAGCATCATCTCCCGGATCAGCAACCCGGACGTGGCATACCAGATCGAATCTCGCGGCTGCTCCGGGTCGTTGATCTCCATGCGTGCCTTATCGAAATAAAAGACCGCCCGGAATCCGCCCGGTGAATCGATATACGGCTCATGCGCAGCCGAAAGGATGTACGGTCCCCAGATCCAGGAACGCTGGCTTGTCCCGCGGGAGTCCTCACTGTCAGCGTCTGCCCACACGTCCGGAATCGGTTCATCGGCAAACGCCGGCTCGAGCGTGAGATCCTCCGCGTTTGTGGTATCTGGAATGGCAGCAACAACCAGTGACACGGTGAGTATCACTGCGAGAGAGGCGTGAAACGAACGCCGAGTCAAATATTCCCTCCCCTGCACCGGGCCGCTCCGAGTGCATGTGCCGTCAGTTGTTCCACTGAAATCGGGGGGCATTCACCGCGCGAAATCGTCGCGGAAAGCACCACAGTGAATCCCGTCAGGTCCCCTGATGCGCGGCAATTCCCCGTGCAACCGCGCGTCCCGACTTCGCGGCCCAGCGGCGGACCGTCCCCTATTCTACACTGTACGGACAATACCGGCGCAATCGAGCGTCGGCAGTCGTCCGCGTTTGCCCGTCCGGACGGCGCCAATCCGCCTGAACGGGAATGCCTGCGACGGGCATCTACGCTGCAGGTAACCAGATCGTCACGTCATGCCAGTCGTTGTCCGACTCGGCCTCGGCAACGGTGATTCGACCCCCGTGATGCTGGACAACTCCGCGCGTATACGCTAGTTCGAGCGAGAGATCGTCCGCCCGGTCTGTTGAGGCGTGGGCGTTGTGGAGCGGTTCGCTCAGCACCGCTCGCTCACGCTCGGGCAGGCGTTCACCAGAGTAACGCACGGCGACACCAACTTCACCGTTGACAAGTTCCAGCGTCAGGACGATCTCGTTCGTGTCACCTGCGCACCTGGACACCGCCTCGAGCACGTGGATGAGTGCCTTGCTCAGGGCGCGCTGGTCGTGCGATATCGTAACGGGATCGCCAGGTTCCATCCGGAGATGCGTCTCTGATCCGGTCTCTGACTCCGAGAGCATCGTGACCGCGTTCTGTAGCGTGTCGCGGAGATCGGATAAAGATTGCTCCAGCCGAAACGTTCCGCGCTCGAGGCGGCTGACATCGAGTAATGTCTGCACCAGACCGGTCATCCCATCCACGCTCGAGATCGCTGATTCGAGCCGGTCGGCAACGCGCTCCTGCTGACTCCGCCGATGCGCCATCAGCGCGAGCTGCACATTGCCGCGCACAGCCGTAAGCGGTGTTCGCAGTTCGTGCGCTATCAATCCCAGCAACCGGGCGACAGGGTTCCCGGACGTTGACGCATCCAGCATTCCTGACAGTCGCGCATTCTCAGCGCTCAATCCAACCATCAGCGCGAACGGGCCCAGCAGGCCCAGTTCGTCCTCGACAAGCTCGCGACTGCTGCTGACCAGAAGTCCTGCCGGGGTGCCGGAGATCAGCCCGGTCGGAATCCCGGCAAGATATCCGCCCGTCTCCGCTCCGCCGTTCGTGTACGCCAGCTGGACCGCTCCTGACCCGTTAACGACGGGCTGGAGACTGGAACGGTAGCCGCCAAGCACCGGACCGAGCGCGGGATTCCCGGCGCCAGACAGATGAAGCCATCTCAATGTGTCTTGATGCTCGATGGGGGAAAAGACGCCTGCTCCATCGAACGGCGCGATGGAGGTCAAGCGATCGCAGACGCGCTCGAGAACGTAGTCCATCGAGACCGCATTGAACTGAGCTATTTCCTGCGACAACTCGCTGAGTTGTTCGGCAAGAAAAGACGAATCATTAAGATGGCGGTCGGTCATCCAGGTGCCCTCCGGGTCAGTGGCAGTAGTGCAGCCTGGGGCAATCCCAGTCTGGAACTCTCGTCTCTGGTTGTTTGTGCGAGTTACGGAGGGGTTATCGCGCACCGGAATCCCGCAACCCGTTACGAAACCAACTACGCATATGCCGTTCCAGAGTTGCGACCGGCGCCGGCGATAACCCGCGGCTGGTGATTCAATGTTGATCGACGACTCTAATAGTCCCCAGGCTGGCATCCTGTGGCCCGCTAATGTACTGTCCGGAGTCCCTGGCCATCCTGAGGTACTCGAGGGCCTCCTGGGTGATCAGATCGCCTGGCGCCATGACCGGGATCCCGGGCGGATAGGGAGTCACCGTCTCGGCCGCGACCTGGCCGCTCGCCTGTTCGAGTGGCACAGTGAGGGAAGGAGACATTGCTGCCTCGCGCGGGGTTAGCAACGGTCTCCCTGCGGAGGCAACGAGACCAGCGGGGGGAGCATCTTCGCTGCGACGCGCACGTGATGAACTCCTGGGGCGATCTCCAAGCCAGCGGAACCCGGCAATGAGGTGGTCGATCGATTTGCGCGAATCACCGATCGTTACGTGAGCGATTACGCTCGTCAGGTCACTCATCTCGACACCGATGCGGGCGCGGGAGCGAAGGAGCGACTCTGCCTCTAGGCCGGTGAGCCCTGTACCCCGAACATCGATCATGATCCGGGTGGGATCATGCCCGGCACCCGGCCGTCCCGAGATCACGTCCGCCCCGATCACCGAGATCCCGGGAATCGTGCTGAGTTCCCGCCGGGCCGCATGTGCCAGGTTGATCGTGCGATCGAGTAGTTCTCGACCGTGGAGCGCCATCTGCCGGCGGGCGACATCGATCGACGCGGCGATGAGGGCGGACGGACTGGTCGTTTCAACAAGTGACACTGCCGGCGCAATCGATTCTCGCGGTACATCCGGACCGAGCGTCAGCAAAGACGCCTGGGTCAGGCCTGCGAGCAGTTTGTGGATGCTGGTAACTGCCCCGCTCGCGCCCGCCCGGACAGCAGGTTCCGGCAGGTCGGGGTGAAACGGAAAATGTGGTCCCCAGGCCTCGTCGACGAACAACCGAACCCCGGACGCCCGGCAGCGTGCGGCGATCCTCGAAAGATCGGAGCTGACGCCGGTGTAGGACGGGCTGATCAGCACAACGGCCCGCGCGTCCGGGTTGTCGCTCAGCGCCTGCTCGACCGCCTCCGCGGAAACGTCCAGCGTCAGGTTCAGGTCTGGGTCGATCTCCGGGAAGACGTACACAGGCGACGCGCCGCTGAGGATGAGTCCGGACAGGAGGGACGTGTGCAGGTTTCTGGCGACGATCACCGTGTCTCCCGGCCGGCAGGTGGCCAGAAGGAACGCGATGTTTCCCGTCGAACTCCCGTTGACCAGAAACAGCGCGTCATCGGCGCCCCATGCGTCAGCGGCCAGGGCTTCGGCCTCCCGCTGCACCCCGGAAGTCCGGTGCGTATCATCCACACCGCCTCCGATGGGGATGTCGAGTTCAAGCGCCGAAGACCCGAGCGCGGCGAGCAATTCTTCAGGCGCGCCACATCCGCGCTTGTGACCCGGTGTAGAGTACGGGATGATCCCCTGATCCCGGTAGGCCAGCAGTGCCTCGAAAAACGGAGCACGATGGTGGTCAATTTCACGCGACTCCCGCCGTGCCACGGGTCACTCCTTCCTGAATCCGGCGTCGCCTCCCCGCTCGCGATGTCGAGCATCCGCCCGTGCCGGCTCGGTCTGGCCGGTGTTCTGGACGTCTGGTATTGTACGGCCTACCGGTGTCCCCTGGGGTCTGGCGCACCGCGAACGGACAGGAGAGGTACCCGTGTCAGAGCATCCGGAGCGCGACCACCAGCACGACGAAGAAGGCGACCTCTTCGAAGACATTCGGTCATTTCTGAACTCGCAGTCCGGGGATGAGATCTACGAGGACATCCGGGCCGCATATCAGGGTGCGCGTACCTTCGTGGATCGGGAACTCCGTCAGATGGAGGAATACAACCGGATGCTGCGGGCGCTGGAGCGGCTGCTGGAGGAAGAGTTCAGCGGCATGCTCAACCCTCATCTTCGCGGCCGGATGGCGGAAGTCCTCTACAACTACGGCCTAGCGCACTATTCCCTGCTGCAGCACCCGGTAGAGTCCGAGGAAGCTGAACCGGATAAGGGCGATGAAACGGGTGGCACCGGCGGAACGCGGCCGCTGGTGATTTACGACCTCTGGTTCCCCCAGGATATTGCCATCGAACGGGCGCAGGACGGCTACTACATGCACCTGAGCGACGGACGGATCGATCTTACGCTGTATCTGGGTACCAGCGCGAACGAACGAAACACGCTCGTTGATCTGGTCGATCACTGGGGCTACGCGGCGGCCGCCGAAAGTCCGGCAGCGTCGATTGATCCCGGCAGTGACAGGATCATGCCGGTGTTGACCATCGAACTCGACTACTCCGGCTCAGAGTTGATCGACGCCGACGACCACGTCGATATCATCTTCTTTGATAGCCGGAGCGAACCCCTCGTGCGGATGCATGCCCGTGCCGCCGAGCTTCGGATGATCGTCGATGAGCTTCAGGCGCTGGAGCAGGACCCCGATTCCTGAACCCGGTCGCTAGCCGGCCTGGTTACGCGTCGGGACTTCGCCGGCCTGATCAACCGCGACGGACTCTTCCTCTTCATCACCGACCGCTTCGATCGCGGAAGCGGCGATGTCACCGCCAGTCTCTTCCAGGATCTTCCTGAGGATCGCCGCGTCTACCTGAACCTCGCCGTCGTTGAGCTTTGGTCCCGCCGCGTTGAGCCCTTCAGTGGCGTACTCCCTGGCCGTCTGGTACTCCCCCATGGAGAGCATGACAGCCGCCTGAATACGCCGTATCCGGTACCGTTCGACGACCCGGTTGCCCAGGGATTCCATTTCCCGTCGCGCGGATTCCGGATCACCCCGGATCCAGGCTTCCACGAACGGCCGCTCCAGTTCAACCAGTTGCTCCTTCAGGCGCGACGGAAGCCGGTCTATGTTCGATTCGAGATGATCGAAGTAGCGTCCCGCTTGTTCCAGGTTTCCGGTGTCCAGCGCGTGGAGATAGGCGAACCGGTATCCGTAGAGCCCCTCGACCGACTCGTCCTCGTCCCTGGCCGCCAGAGCGGGCCAGTGTTCCGGCCATTCCGCCGGACGGTGGCCAACCAGCATGAGCGATGTCATTGCGATTATCGCCGCTTCCCGGTCCGCACCGTCACCCCCACGAGACATCCGCCAGATCCGTGGCACATGACGGTTGATCAGTTGCCACACACCGAGCGTGATCACCAGGACGCTGAGTCCGAAGGCCAGGGTCGCGACAACGCGGGCACGTTCCGGTACGTCGGCGATGAACGACTGCTGTTGCAGCCACCAGGCAATGAGCAGAATCAGAAGGACGTACCC
>SKKR01000197.1 GCA_007123655.1 Thermomicrobiaceae bacterium | reverse complement strand
GCATTACACGCCGCCAGGACAAGAATGGCCGCCAGTGCGACGGGTAGAAGTGCGGGTCGTCTGATTATGCTTGTCACGATTCGGCTCCGTTCAGAGTACTGGGAGGTACGTATGTCTCGCCATTCTGAAGGATCCGGAAGTACGTTTCAGTGAGGCAGATTACCCTGTTCGGTGGAATCGATATCTGGATGTACTCCGTGAAGCCGGAGAGGGGCCGGATCCGCCGACCGGCCCCGGTTCGGTTCGGGCCCTAGGGCGTCCAGACGCCGGTTTCCGGCTGGAACGCCGCCCAGGCAAACCAGAAGTAGGTCCCGTTCACATACTCATCCAGGCGTTCGCCCTCAAGCTCCCCCGAGGTTGCATGGCCAAGCACGTTCCAGGTGCTTCCCGTCTGCACGTCACGAATCTCGTCGTCTTCGAAGATGAACTCGATCGGCTCGCCGTCCAGTTCGGGGATGAACGCGTTGGCCGAACCGACATCTCGCGAACCCGCAATATCCGTCTGATCAAGCGCGGACGTCGCGCCAGGCTGCCAGAAGACGACAACGGGCTCGCCGCCGACCTCATCGTGTACGACCGGGTGATTCTCGAGGTGCGAGAACGGGTACGCCATCGGTTCCTCGTTGATCTCCAGCGAAAGCACCCGCTCCATCGGAGGGAACCGGTCGTCCGGGATGTCACTGAACAGGAACGGCGAAGAGTCTATGTCGTCGTAGCCCACATAAGGGTTGTTTCCGTAGACGCGGTTGAACCCGGTATCGCGAGACAGAACCACCCCGTCAGGGTGCGTTTCCTTGAACTCGGCGTAGGAAACAATCACCGATGGGAGGAGTTCGAGCCGCTCTCCGGCGAGCTCACCGACGATCGCCTCACCGGTCATCTGCTGCCAGAAGCTCTCGGTCTTGTCGTCCCACATGATGAGGTCTGAATGTCGCAACAGCCCGCTGACGCCGAACCGCATCACCCCGAGGTCTCCTACTTCCCGGTCGAACGCCACGGCCGCGTTGCAGAGCGGGCAGAACGTCACGCCAACGGCCCGGTCTTCGAACTCATCGTTGACGATCTCGTGCCAGGTCAGGATCTGAAGCGGGTAGGCGCGGGCTTCGCCGTCGATGTCGATCGAAACGACCGGCTCCTGATCTTCGAGCCATTCATGCGCCTCGTCGAACTCGACAAACTTTGGCTCATCGATCGGTGGAATACCGTCCGGAGGAACGCCGCCCGATCTGATCTCATCCAGTGAAACGGTTCGATTGTCGAAGTCGGTATTGTCCCAGGAACGGTGCCAGTACGGAAGTCGATCCTCGTCCCTGTCTGAGCGGTCCGATACGTCATCGTCAGCCGGCGCGGGAGTCGGCGTCGGATCCGGAGCTTCTGTCGGCTCTTCCTCTGCGTCCTCTGACAGCGCGTCATCGACGGCATCGACTTCGCTCGCGGTGACATCGTCGTCGGCCTCCGCGACATCGTCGCGATCGGAGACGCACGCCGCCAGGATGAGCGTCAGGACCACGGCAAGCATAAGCGGCGCCACGCGAACTGGGAACTGCATCCTGAGAACTCCGATCAACGTTCGAGTCGTTCGGACGATGACATTTCCCGAAAGTATGCATGTTCCAGCTGCAGCGATCTGTATGGAAGCTTACGTGACGGCTCAGGACGTCGTCGCGGCCTGCCCCTGTCGGGAAGAGACCGCCAGGTCCGCGTCTTTCTCGTCCTGCTGCAGAAGTTTCACAGCCAGCACGATCACAACAATGAAGTACAGCACAAAGGAGCCGACCCACATGATCAGCCCGCCAACCTGCTGATCGAGCAGCGGGCTCCAGCCCCAGGGGTTGGCCGTTTCCAGATAGAACGGATACAGAACCGTGCCGGACAACGTCAGGATTGCGCCGATGATCGAACCGATCATCATGCTGAGGAAGACCGAGCCGATCGCCCAGGCCGGGGGCAGGCGGTGGTGACGTGGCACCGGATCGATGATCACCCACCAGTAAAGCATTGAGAAACCGGCGAACAGAAGATGCTGGAGATGATGCACCCAGTTGTTCACGAGGGCTGCCTCGTAGAACGCCGGGAGGTGCCAGAAGCCCATGTTTCCGTTGAACAGCAGGAAGCCGGTAACCGGCGCAGTTACCGCGATAACCGCGAAGCGCACTGAACCGTTCCCGAAGAGCAGTCCCACCGTTTGTTTCGTATTGCGGGGTGGAAGCGCTTTGAGCACGAGTTGGACGGGCCGGCCCAGCAGGATCACCGGTGTAGCGACCTGCATGATCAACAGATGCTGGGACATGTGCAGCGTGAACAGTTGCTCGTTGTACGTCTCGAGCGGCCCAAGCAATGAAAACGCCAGAAAGAGGATGCCCGCCCCGAACGACCACGCATACCAGGTTGGAGGCTGCGGTGCGCTGCTTGCGCGGACGCGTCTCCACGCCCAGAGATACATCGCTGACGCGGCGACTAACGCGGTCGTCACCCAGGGATCAAAGCTCCAGGCGAGCAGAAAGGGGCCGTCGTAGTAGCCGTGCAGAATAGTCACGAGCAGAGCGTCTGACACGCCAGTCATCATGCTTTCCGAGGATCAGTCCGTCAGCGTGTCCGGTCGGCCCGCCGGTCACCTCGCCAATGAGGCGAGACCTGGTACCGGCGCGCAGTCCGAAGCTTAGCACACGGCATGTGCCGGGCTATCAGGATAATCCTGATAACGAAGCGCACCGAAGGCATGAAGATTGCTGTAATGAGTCTGGAGGACGCGTTGGGAGCAAGTCGAGCGGTACTTCCCGGCATAGCAGATCGTGTTCCCGCCGGGAGCACTTGGGACAGAATACGGGAGGTTGCTCTATGTTACTCAACGGGACAGGTCAGCGACGCAGACTCCAGCGCCGCCGCAAACTGATGCCGGAACCGCGGCGAATCAGCCGGCGAACGCTGGAAGGGCGTTCCACGTCGGTGCCCGAACACCACGTGCCGGATCGCCGGGATGGCGATGCGCAGAAGGTGACAATCCCGCGAATCACCGACGTTCGGACTCCGGCGATCTCTGGCTCCTCATAACGCCGTAACCCGTTGCGGGTTCTGAATGAATGACCGGCCAGGCGCGCACCAGGCGACCTGGTACCGGTCATTCGTCGTTCCGAACTCCGGTATCAGCCCGGATGCCCTTCGGGTTACTCGAACACCAGAACAGCGTTTCGCTTCTCTTCGGGTTCCCACAAAGACCGATCCGTGCGACAATTTCCGGCCCGAACACCGTACCGGCGAACGCGGTCGAGCGTGTGATGCGTTCGCACCGCCCGCCGGGTCAGGCTCCGGAAAGGATGTTCACTTTGCGAGGCTCGAATCATGACCAGCCGGTGCAGAACGGAGATCTCGTCAGCCACCGAACGCAGGATGTGGCGCGGCAGTTCCCCGGACTACTGGACGACACGGAGCTCGAGCAGGTCAGCCAGCGAGTTCGACGCCTGACCAACTCGATCGAAGAGCTACGGAAGTATCAACTCGAAAACGGAGACGAGCCAGCCCCGGTCTTCCGTCCCGTTGGCAAGGAGCAGCCATGAGCCTTGGCGAGGAGCAGTTCGCGTTCAGGACCGTGCGGGAACTCGGCAAAATGCTCCGGAACGGCGAGACAACACCCACCGAGCTAGCCGAACTGGCGATCGCCCGTCTGGAACGGGTTGGGAGCCAGCTGAACGCGGTTGTAACCATCACTCGGGATCTGGCAATGCGAGAGGCGCGCCGGGCCGAGGAAGAGTTAAGCGCCGGGCATGATCGCGGCCTGCTCCACGGTATCCCTTACGGAGCGAAGGACCTGCTTTCCACTATTGGCATCCCAACGACCTGGGGAGCCGCCCCGCTCAAGGATCAGGTCTTGAACGCCGACGCGGCGGTGATCGAGCGGTTGCGAAATGTCGGCGCGGTGCTCGTGGCGAAACTGGCGATGGTCGAACTGGCCGGCGGCATGGGATACACGCAGCCGAACGCCGCGTTCACCGGACCGGGAGTCAACCCGTGGAATACCGAGGCCTGGTCGGGCGGGTCATCGAGCGGATCCGGCTCAGCGGTTGGATCCGGATGTGTTCCGTTCGCCATCGGCTCTGAGACGATGGGATCGATCATGTCCCCGGCCGGGTTCTGCGGAATAACCGGTCTCCGGCCGACGTACGGCCGGGTCAGCCGGCGCGGAGCGATGGCGCTGAGCTGGACGCTGGACAAACTCGGCCCGCTTGCCCGCACCGCGGACGATTGCGGGCTCGTGCTGGAAGGGATCGCGGGTCCGGATCCGCTGGAACGCTCTACCCTGGAATCTCCGTTTCAGTACCGGCCGGACCGTGACCGGGCGGCCGGCTTCCGCCTCGGCGTCCTCCGGGAAGGCGTGGCTGATGCCCAGCCCGAAGTACGTGACAACTTCGAGCGTTCACTGGACGAGCTCTCCCGGATCGCCACGCTGGAGGAGATCTCGCTACCAGAGTTTCCCTACGGCCAGACGGCGGAGCTCATCATTCGTTCTGAAGGCACCGCGGCCCTGGAACCACTGATCAGCTCCGGAAAAGTCAAGGAACTCACCGCACCAGAGGATCGCACCGGAGGGTACGCCGGGTACACGATTCCCGCGGTCGATTACCTGCGTGCGATGCGGATCAGGCAGCACATCGTCTCTGAACTGGAATCGCTGTTTGCCCGGTACGACGCGATTGTGCACCCGTCCTTCGGAATGGTGGCGTGTCCGCTGGATATGACGTTCGAGGAATACATGGGCGAGCGTCGCTGGACCAGTCTGTCCGCCGCAGGAAACCTGGCCGGTCTCCCTGGCATCACAGCTCCCAACGGGTTCGGTGAGCGCGGGCTGCCAACCGGCATCCAGTTCATCGGTCGCGCCGGTGAAGACGGCCGGCTCATCTCCGTTGCCCGCGCCTACCAGCACCAGACGACCTGGCATCAAAGGCATCCTGAATGGTAATCGACGACGATACGTACCGGACAGTCGGCGGGCTTCGGTTCTGCATCGACCTCTCCCATCATCCCTGGACTCGCCCACGTGTCATCGCCAGTGCGGACGCAATGGGCGCCGCCGCAAGCAACACGATCGGGCAGATCGAGGCGGCTGACCGGGCCGGACTCGACTCGGCCTGGGTAAGTGAGGACCCGGACGGCTGGGATGCTTTTTCGGTCCTGTCGGCCGCGTCCCGGTCAACATCCAGGGTACGCCTGGGAACCGGGGTCACGAACCCGTATCTGCGTCATCCGAACCAGATCGCGATGTCAGTCAGCACGCTGGACCGGCTCACTGGAGGCCGGGCGTTTCTCGGTCTCGGCCGGGGACAGCCGGAATGGTACCGGAATGCGCTCGGGGTGAATGCGGCTGGATCGCCGCTCCGGCGGCTGGAATCTACGATCAGACTCCTTCATCAGTGGTGGCAGCCGCCGTACAGGGCGTCCTCACGAGAAGCGATTTCGGTGAATGACTGGGCGCGGGCGATCTGGCCGGCACAGGATCGCCCTCCGATTTATCTCGCCGCGATCGGTCCGAACGCCCGCGACCTTGCGGCCAGGCTGGCGGACGGTCTGCTGATTGCCGACTTTGCGTCCATGCCCTACCTGGAATGGTTGCTGCCCGAGATGCGGGCCCGGGTCGCCGGTTACGGACGCGATCCGGACCGCTTCCATATCTACGTCCGGACGGCGATTCGAGTAACGGAAGACCCGGAAGCGTATCTGCATTACAGGAAGACGCTGATGGCGGTGCTCGCGGCGCTGCCGGGTATGTCTCAGCAGATCGTGCATCCTGATTTCGATGTTGGGGAGATCGTGCGGCGGATAGGCGAGGTCATGCGGACGCGAGAGGTGCTGCGTTCAGGTGGCAACTTCATCGACATTCGGCGCGTTGCGGATTTCGTCGCGGCGCGGGATCAGATCCCTGACGAACTCATCGACGATCTCAGTTACGTCGGAGAACCGGCGAAGGTCCGGGCGAAACTCGACCGGCTTGCCGAACTGGGGGCAACGCACGTGTTTCTGGCGACACCGGCGGAACCTGACGCCGGTGATCTCCATCAGCAAATGTCCTGGCTCAAGGCCGGCAGCTGGAACTGATTCACCCGATGTTCGCGTTCAGCCATCACCGTCTTGTTCGCGCTGTTCTCCGGCCGGCTCATCAGCGAGTTCCCGCTTGAGGACTTTGCCGAGCAGGTTCCGTGGCAGGTCCCTCCGGATCTCAACTGACCTCGGAAGCTTGTAATGCACCAGGTGCTCACGACAATGCTCCAGAATCTCTCGCCGGGAAAGTTCCTGCCCGCTCTCTGGCACGACGAACGCCTTCGGCGCCTCGCCTCGTCGCCGGTCGGACACGCCGATGACCGCAGCTTCCTGCACCTTCGGGTGCTGCACGAGTACGGACTCGATTTCGCTCGGGAACACGTTGAAGCCACCGACGATGATCATCTCGCTCTTTCGATCAACCAGCCAGAAGAAGCCGTCATCATCCTGACGGGCCATATCGCCCGTGTAGTACCAGCCGTCCACGAGGTCCTCGGCCGTCTTCTCGTCCTGGTTCCAGTACTTCTGCATCACCTGAGGGCCGCGGACGGCAAGCTCTCCCGTCTCCTCTTCCGCAAGGCGACGGGAGCGAGTATCAGGGTCAACGATGGCTGCGTCAGTGTTCGGCAACGG
>SKKR01000078.1 GCA_007123655.1 Thermomicrobiaceae bacterium | reverse complement strand
CGAATCCCGTCACAACGTCCCGCACGAGGTCTCCGGCGATACTGATGAACTTCCAGATCTCAGCCAGCTGACGAGCGAGACCGCGGCACCAAACGGAGCTGAATCCACCTGCTCGTCTTCCAGTGTCGGGGGCGCGCCCTGGCCGGGCTCACACCGCTCCGGTGGGGATCCGATCTACCAGCGTGTGCCGCATCTCGCGGTCATCGCGCTGGCGATTTCCATGGTCCTTGGCGGCGGCTTCTGGCAATCGGACTTTTCGGTTGCTATGCCCGGCGGGACGGACAGCATCCAGACGGTGAGCCAGCCGCTGAGCGGTGACCCGTTCGAGCAGCAACTGCAGCAGGAACCTTCGACGACAACACGCGGCCTGGTGGCATCCACCGCGGAGAGCGTGTTTGACGGCTACCTCTCCGCCGGCTCCATGGCGGTCACAACACAACAGCTGGAGCTTGAAACCTACGTCACGGGTGCCGGAGAAACGATCGCCGGTATCGCTGCGGAAACCGGGATCAGCGCGGAGGCGCTGCTCTGGGCAAACGATGTCCGCGATCCTCACCACCAGCTTCCGTCCGGGATGCAACTGCGAGTTCCGCCGACAGACGGAATGCTCCATATCGTGAGCGATGGTGACACGCTGGAGAACATCGCCGAGCGGTATGACGTAACCGCGGACGTGATCACCGGCTACGAGCCGAATGGCGTAGAGCATTCCGCGGATCTGGTTCCAAACCGGCTGATCATGGTTCCCGGCGGCACAATGCCGGCACGGGACGAAGTTATCTTCTACAACGTGCGAGAAGGAGACCAGCTCTGGCAGATCGCGGAGCGGTACGGCCTTCGCTCCCAGACGATCCTCTGGGCCAACAGCCTGCCGAACTCGGATATGATCCGCCCGGGGCAGCAACTGGCCATCCCGCCGACGGACGGCGTACTGGCACGGGTGGACGAGGACGACACGGTCGAGAGCCTGGCTGAGGAGTACGGTGTTGACCCGTCGGCAATCCGCGACTGGCCCGCCAACGGGCTGGGCGCCGATGGATCGCTGATTCCCGGCCAGTCAATAATGATCCCCGGGGGCGCGCCTCCCGCGCCGCCGGAACCTGCGCCGGAACCGGAACCGGTGGTCGCGGCGCAACCACAGCAGGTCGAATCGGTACAGGCCGAGCCGGCAACATCATCCGCCGCGCCCGAGCCGGAACCCGAGCCCGCCCCGCAGCCGCCGCCGGCCACGCGCGGCTCCGGGAGCTTCATCTGGCCGACGACCGGGGTGATCACGCAGTACTTTCACTCCGCTCACAACGGGTGGGATATCGCCAACCGGCCGTATACTGAGGTCTGGTCCGCCGACGCCGGGACAGTGTCCTTCGCTGGATGGAACAATTACGGACTGGGATACGCCGTTGCCATCGATCACGGCAATGGGTACGTGACCTGGTACGGGCACCTGGCGGAGCATCCGCCTGTGCGCGTCGGGCAGTCGGTTTCTCAGGGTCAATACATCGGACCTATGGGAAGCACTGGCTTCTCGACCGGCCCACACGTACACTTCGTAATTGCGTACCACGGTGTATATCAGGATCCTGGCGCCTACCTGCGATAGGTGGAACCGCCAGCCGGGAATGTATCGGTCGTTATGGTAAAATCTGCCGTCTTCGGTGGAACTGGTTGTCTTCCGGAGCTTGTTCAGACGTGTGCGAATCTGTCGCGGTCCGTGGAGTGCGCGACAGGCGATCCCGCCAGCGTCTTCCCAGGGGCATTATGAGAGGGATCACCCCCGCATGATCCGTCCGCTCAGCGCATTTTTCGGACTCTTCAGCCGGGATCTCGGCATCGATCTCGGTACTGCAAACACGCTGGTATATGTCCGTGGCAAGGGGATTGTCATCTCCGAGCCCTCCGTCGTCGCCGTTGATATCAAATCGAAACGGGCGCTCGCTGTCGGCGTTGAAGCAAAGGCGATGGTCGGCAAAACGCCGGGGACGATCATTGCCGTCCGTCCCTTGAAGGATGGCGTGATCGCGGACTTTGATACCGTGGAGATGATGCTGCACTACTTCATCCGCAAAGTTCACCTGCAGCGCTTCATGGCGCCGCATCCGCGGGTGGTTATCGGAATCCCGAGCGGCGTGACCGAGGTCGAAAAGCGAGCGGCGAAGGATGCCGCGCTGAGCGCTGGCGCCCGCGAGGCCTACACGATCGAGGAACCGATGGCCGCGGCAATCGGCGCCGGGTTGCCGATCAACGAACCGGTCGGCAGCATGATCGTGGACATCGGCGGTGGCACGACGGAGGTCGCGGTAACTTCGCTCGGCGGGATCGTGGTCAATCACTCGATCAGGATCGCCGGCGATGAGATAGATGACGCGATCGTGCAGTATGCCCGTCGGGACCACAATCTGGTGATCGGCGAGCGGTCTGCTGAAAACGCCAAAATCTCGGCCGGCTCGGCCTATCCACTCGAAGAAGAGCGGACTGTGGTGATGCGTGGTCGTGACCTGCTGACGGGGCTGCCGAAGACGGTCGAGGTAAGCAGCGTCGAGTTGCGGGATGCGATCTCCGGTCCGCTGAACTCGATTATTGATCTGATCAAGACCTGCGTCGAAGAGACGCCACCTGAGCTTGTGGCGGACATCATGGAGCGCGGCATCGTGCTAGCCGGTGGAGGTGGGTTGCTCCTTGGCCTGGACAAGCGATTGCAGTCCGAACTCCGCATGCCCGTCTACCGCGCGGATGACCCGCTGACCTGCGTTGCCCGCGGAACCGGCCGGGTCGCGGAGGCGTTGCACCTGTACCAGCGCGTGCTGGCCGGGGGTCAGGAGTTGCGCCGGCAGTCCCGGCGCTAGCGCGGCAGATAACGTGCGATCTGGTCTGGAAATCCTCCCATGCTATCGCTGAGCCTCAGACAGACCATCGTGCTGGTATTCCTCTTCGCGCTGGTCAGCGCCACGCTCATTACGCTCGATTCCCGGGAACGCCTGGACTGGCTGAGGTCTCCGGCTGGACACGTGTTGAACCCGGTCGTCTGGGCGTTCAACGAAGCGGGCGACGCTGTTGCATCGCTCGGCGCCGGCAACCAGGGCGTGCAGACGCAGGAAGTTGAAGACCTGAGGCAAGAGCGCGACCGGTTGCTGGCGGAGAACGCCGAACTCCGCGTCCTGCGCGAGGAGGTCGAGCAACTTAGAGATCAGCTCGATTTTCAGAACGAGCACCCGGACCTGGAGCCACTTCCGGCGAATGTCATTGGCGAGGACCCGAAAGGCGTGGAACGGATTATCATCATCGACCAGGGACGCGAAGACGGCGTGCGCATCGGTATGGCCGTGGTCAGCCCGGAGTTCTTCGTCGGGCAGGTCACCGGCGTCGACGACAACCGGGCGCGCGTCACACTGATTCTGGACGCGGCCGCCCAGATCGGTGGCATGTTGCAGGAGTCCGGGGCGGAAGGGGTCGTCTACGGCCGCTGGCAGGCTGGCGGCCTGATCGAGATGCGTCACATTGACGCGGACGCCGACGTCCAAGAGGGTGAGCTTGTGGTGACGTCGGGCCGAACAGCCCGTGTACCGGCGGGTCTGATCGTCGGTCAGGTCTCAGAGGTGGATCTGGATCTCCAGGCGGATACTCAGACTGTCCGGCTCACCCCGATGCTCGATTTCCGGCAGCTCCAGGCCGTTACCGTCATTCTCAGTGAGGACGTCCAGGAAGACGTGGAGGTCTCCGAGTGAGGTTCGATGCCAGACTCGGTCTCGCCATCGCCGCCGGGAAACTCTCCGCGGCGTCCATCAGATGGCTCGGCCGCGGTGGCGGAACGGCGCTGCCAGGCGTGCTCTCCAACGGCCTGGACCCGGATGTTCTGGACAAACTGGCAGCCCGGGTCCCCGGGGGATGCATCGTGGTCGCGGGAACGAACGGCAAGACCACCACCTCCCGCATTCTGGCGGAAACGCTGGAGCGCGCCGGCTTCGGCGTGATCCACAACCGGTCAGGATCCAATCTCGTCCGCGGCATAACGGCAGCGTTTACCGAGCAGGTGTCGCTCGGTGGCCAACCGGCGGGGGAGATCGCCGTGATCGAGACAGACGAGGCGGCGTTCCCCGAGGTTGTCCGCCGAACGAAGCCAAGGTTGATCATGTTGCTCAACCTGTTTCGCGATCAACTCGACCGCTACGGCGAACTCGATACGATCGCCAGAAACTGGCGAGAAACGCTCGACGGGCTTGATCCGTCACAGACGTTGCTGATAAACGCGGACGACCCGACGCTGGCCGCTATCAGCGAGGATTCCCCTGCGCAGCGTCTGACATTCGGGTTCCGGGAGTGCCAGTACACGCTGGACCACCTGCCTCACGCGGCGGACGCAGCCGTGTGCCGGCGGTGCGGTGCATCGCTTATCTATGACGAACTCTACCTCTCGCATCTCGGCGCGTATCACTGTGACCAGTGCGGCTATCAGCGCCCGGATCTGACATTTGGTGCTCGGGATATCACGCTCGACGGGCTGGACTCAGGTAGTCTGGTGCTGGAGACCGATCAGGAATCGCTCGCCATTCAGGGCAGGCTGCCCGGCCTGTACAACCTTTACAACGTCACCGCGGCGGCGGCGGCCGGGCTCGTTCTCGGCATGCCGGGCGAGGTCGTCCAGGCAGCGATCGGAGACTTTCAGGCCGCGTTCGGCAGAATCGAGCGAGTTCAGGTGAACGGCCGGACCCTGGTGCTCGTCCTGATCAAGAATCCGACCGGGTTCAACGAGGTGTTGCGGACGCTGGCGATGAGCGAGATGACGGATCCGGTGCTGATTCTCATCAATGATCTGGATGCAGACGGCCGGGACGTCTCCTGGCTCTGGGACGTGGACGCCGAGCACCTGGCGGCGGTAGAAGCACCCCTCTACACCGGCGGCATTCGCTCCGGCGACATGGCCGTGCGGCTCAAGTACGGCGGGATCCCGCCGGAGCGCATCATCCCGCTGGGCGACGTGGCCGAGGCGTTAGACCCGTTCATCGAGACCATCCCCGAGGGTGGTACCGCGTTCGTCCTGCCCACCTACACCGCCATGCTCCGCCTGCGGGAACTGCTCCACCGGAGGGGCTCCGTGCAGATGTTCTGGGAGCAGTAACGCCGGATCGCAAAGGATCAGCGCCATGAAATTGACGATCTGCTGGCTCTACGGTGACACGATGAATATCTACGGCGACCGGGGCAACGTGCTGGCGCTCGCTCAGCGGTGCCGCTGGCGCGGGATCGAGGCAGAGATCACGACGCTCGGCGTGGGTGAGGAACTCGATCCCGACGCGTATGACATTTTCTTCTGGGGCGGTGGCCAGGATCGAGAGCAGATCCCGGTTTCAAGCGACATCCTGGGTCCCAAAGGGGAAACGCTCAAAGCGCTTCTGGAAGACGGAGCACCCATGCTCTCCGTATGCGGCGGCTATCAGTTGCTCGGCAAGCACTACCACCCGTACGGTGAAGAGCAGTTGCCCGGACTCGGATTCTTCGATGCCTGGTCTGAGGCGGGTCCGGAACGGTTCATCGGGAACGTGGTGGTAGACAGCGGGCGGTTCGGTACGCTTGTCGGCTTCGAAAACCACAGCGGGCTGACGTTTTTGGGTCCAACCGCGGAGGCACTCGGCCGGATCCGGGTCGGCCGCGGGAACAACGGGCAGGACGGCACCGAAGGTTGCATCCGGCTCAACACGCTTGGCTGCTACCTGCACGGCGCGCTTCTGCCGAAAAACCCGGCGGTAACGGACTTCCTGATTAAGGCTGCAATTAAACGACGCTACGGTGTCGAAGAACTCGAGCCACTGGAAGACGACCTTGAAGTCATCGCCCACCAGCAGGCAATCAAGCGGGCGGTTGCGACGGGGTGACGGGTGGTTCAGAAAACTTCTGGCCGCACATCCATCAAAGAGCCTGGTGAAACGGTCCGCGACTTGAGGCTGTCCCGAGTTCGGAAGTCCAGGTAGCCGCATGCGTTCCGCGTGTGTCTCTCAATGTTCTCTCTGGTAGTGGCAGGCGTCCCGAGTGTCTCTCAGAAGCCTCGACCCGGTAGTGGCGCAGCTCCGTATGCGCCACTGCGGATATGGGTGTTTACGCGTACACTATATTGGCGCCCCAATACGTCGCGTGATGCGTCGCTTGCGAGCGCAGAATGGCGGGCAGAGTCGCCCGCCACTACCTGCGAGAACGTTATGAGACACACACCGGAGCTGCGCCACTTCCCGTTGACCGGGGAACGTCCCTTGACAAACGCATAACCTTCTGCTTATATGTGAGCTATGAGCGATCTACCTGTAGCCAGCGACGCATATCGCGCCATATCCGCGCCCACGAGACGGGTGATCCTGGACCTACTGCAGGAGCGGGAACGCTCGGTGAACGAGCTTGTGGAGTCGGTCGAGATGTCGCAGCCGGCCGTCTCGCAGCACTTGCGGATTCTGCAGGAGGCAGGTCTGGTCACGTACACGAAACACGGGAGACACCGGATCTATCAGTTGAACGCCGAGCCGCTTCGTGAGGTCTACGACTGGCTCGGCCACTACGAACGCTTCTGGCGCCGCAAGCTCGACGCGCTCGGGGCGTACCTGGAGGAGGATCCCGATGAGTGAGCTGCGCCTGGAGGCAACCTATCCTCATCCGCCGGAGCGCGTCTGGCAGGCGATCGCGAGCTCCCGGGCCCTGGAAGCGTGGTTAATGCCGAACGACTTTCAGCCGGTCGTCGG
>SKKR01000426.1 GCA_007123655.1 Thermomicrobiaceae bacterium | reverse complement strand
TGAACGAGACGGGGCAGGCAATGTCATCGCGCTGGGGCATTCCAGCTGGGACCCCGCGATCGACGGTGCGGACCTGGTGCTGACCATCGACAGTTCGGTGCAACGAATCGTTGAAGAGGTCCTTCGGGACGCCATTGAAGAGCAGCAGGCGTCCGGCGGTACCATTATCGTGCAGGATCCGAACACCGGCGGGATTCTCGGAATGGCGAGCCATCCAGGCTACGATCCGAACGAATTCGAGCGGGTCGATGACGTCGCGCGATTTTCGAACCCGGCGATCTCGACAAACTACGAGCCCGGTTCAACCCTGAAAGCGGTCGTTATGGCCATTGGCCTGGAAACCGGAGCGGTAACGCCCGGAACCGTGCATCCAGGCGGCCCGTATCGCGAGCTTCCTGGAGGAGACCGGGTTTACAATGCGACGTTGATGGATTTCGGTCCGGAGACCATGACGGAAGTGCTGGAGAACTCCAGCAACGTCGGAGCGATGTTTGTCGCCGAACACCTGGGAGAGGACGATCTCTACCGCGGACTTACCGCGTTTGGATTCGGTGAGCCAACCGGCGTTGACTTGCACGCGGAAGAAGCCGGGATTTTTCCACTTCCTGGCGACCCGTCCTGGAGCCTTGCCAATCTGTACACCAACGCGTTCGGCCAGGGGATGGCGGTGACGCCTCTCCAGCTGACGAACGCGGTCTCTGTCCTGGCAAACGGCGGGGTGCTCTACGAGCCGCACGTTGTTGCGGAAATACACCACCCGGACGGGAGTGTCGAGCGTCGTTCCCCGGAGATCGTGCGAAAGGTCATCTCGCCGGAGACCTCGCAGACGATTACCGACATGATGACAACGACGATGTCAAGCTCGTATGAGAGCTTTTCGGTGCCGGGTTACGACATTGCCGCCAAGACAGGCACCGCGCAGATCCCGGGGGTCGAGGGCGGGTACGAATCCGGCGCGACGATCGGGTCCATCGTCGGCTATGGACCGTCCGACGATCCACAGTTCACCGTGCTGGTGAAGATCGATCGCCCACAGGAGTCTCCATGGGGTGAACGGGCTGCCGGTCCGACGTTCCAGCGACTGTTCGAAGAGTTGTTTCTGCTGCAGGGTATACCACCGAACGATCCGGATGCCGCCGCCTCAGGGCGTATTGATTGAGAACGTCCGATGCGGGCACTGACACCCGGGAATGGAGACGACGGTGATAACGCTTCGTGATGTTCTGGAAGGCACCAGGGGGACGCTTCACGGCGATGCGTCGCCGGAGCTGATGTTCAACCGGGTCGTTCACGATTCCCGTGAGGTCGGGCGGGGCGATCTGTTCGTCGCGATTCCCGGGGAGCACGTTGATGGTCATGAGTTCGTCGAAGAGGCAGTGAGCCGTGGCGCGTCCGGCGCGATCGTCGCCGGGTACTTCCTCGAGAGCCGCGGATCGGTCAGCGTTCCGGTGATCGAGGTCGACGGCACGATTGCGGCTCTGTCCCGCCTGGCGTCGTACTGGCGAACGACCTACGATGTTCAGGTTGTTGGCATTACCGGCAGTATGGGGAAGTCAAGCACCAAAGAGGTGATCGCGTCGGTGCTCGGACAGTCATTCTCAGTTATCCGCTCCCGGGCGAGCTTCAACAACGAGATTGGGCTCCCTCTCACCCTGCTGGACATCAACCCCGATACCGACATCGCGGTGCTCGAGATCGGCGGAGCATACCGGCTCGGGGAGATCCGTGAACTGTGTCAGATCGCCAGACCGTCCATCGGGGTGGTGACGAATGTGAGCCACTCCCATCTGCAGCGGATGGGCTCGCTCGAAGCAATTGCGGAGACGAAGACTGAACTCCCGGAAGCACTCCCGCCGGACGGGGTGGCTATTCTCAATGGAGACGATTTCCGTGTTCGAGCAATGGCCGAACGAACCTCGGCGAGAGTGGTGTTCTACGGTCTCGCCCCCGATTGCGAGGTTCGGGCACGTGATGTCGAGAGCCATGGACTGGACGGGATCTCGTTCCAGTTACTCATGGACGGCGAGCAGTATCAGATCAACGTGCCGTTGATCGGGGCACATAGCGTGCACATGGTACTCGCCGCGATCGCCGTCGGTCGGGCGATGGGAATGGGGCTGGATCAAATGCTTCCCGGTTTCGAAGACCCCACCATTCAACTTCGGCTGATTACCCTTCCCGGGATCAATCAATCCACGATTATCGACGACACCTACAACGCGAACCCGACGTCCTGCCTTGCCGCACTCAATCTTCTTGACGAACTGGAAGCAAAACGCAAGGTCGCGATATTCGGCGACATCCTCGAACTCGGGGATTTTGAGGACGAGGGACACCGGATTGTCGGTCGCCGGGCGGCAGCCGTTGTCTCCAGACTGATCACGGCTGGCGAGAAAGCGCGAATCATTGCCGATGCCGGCGAAGACAGCGGGCTCGCGGGCGACTCGGTAACCCGCTTCGCGACGAAATCTGAGGCGATCGATCAGTTGCCGGCGTTGATCGAGCCGGGTGACATCATACTGGTGAAAGGATCTCGAGGCGTCATGATGGAAGACGTGGTCGACGCCATTCGAGACATGAATCGCCCGGCATGACTGGACTGTTCGCGATGGTTATTCCGGTGCTGTTCAATCCGCTTCAAGACAGCATCATGCCCGGGGACCACGTTGACAACCTCGCGGTCTCGATGGCGTTGTCAAGCATCGCGTTTGTGTTCGTGTTGCTGGTTGGCCGGCCATACATCGAGTTTCTGCGACGAAATCGCGTCGGCAAACAGATCCGGATCGAAGAGCCGGAAGGGCATTCGCAGAAGACTGGAACGCCGACGATGGGCGGCATGATGATTACGGTACCCGTGATCCTTTTGACTCTGACGTTCAACCTGGCGGGCAGGCTTTCGATGCTCCTGCCTCTTGGCGTGCTGATCGGGACCGCCGTCCTGGGCGCCATCGACGACCGGATGAACCTCGTGGGCGGCGGAAAGACGGGTATGACCGCTCGGTTCAAGATGGCCTGGTTGCTTCTGTTCTCCGTCGTGACGGCGGTGATCCTGCATTTCCCGCTGGAACTCACCGCGATCAATATCCCATGGCTGGGGCGATACGAGATCGGCTTGCTCTACATCCCGATTGCCGTTTTTGCGATTGCCGGGACCGCGAACGCGGTGAACCTGGCAGACGGTCTTGATTCGCTCGCCGGTGGTACCGCCGCGGTGGCATTTACCGCGTTCGGGATCATCGCGTTTCTGCAGGGCCAGGTTCACGTGGTGACGTTCTGCTTCGTGATGACCGGCGCCATCCTGGGCTTTCTCTGGTTCAACGCCCATCCGGCGCAGGTCTTCATGGGCGATACGGGCTCGCTTTCGCTCGGTGCGGCGCTCGCGACCGCGGCGTTCATGACCGGACAGTGGTTGCTGCTCCCGGTCGTCGGATTCGTGTTCGTAGCGGTGACGATGTCGGTGATATTGCAAGTGATCTACTTCAAGGCGACGGGTGGAAAACGGTTGTTCCGGATGGCGCCGCTGCATCTGCATTTCGAACTCAAAGGCTGGTCCGAGACGCAGATTACGGTGCGTTTCTGGCTGATCGGGATGCTCGCGGGCTTGCTCGGCGTTGCGCTGGCGATGGTGTGAAGGTGGGATCGATGGGGCGCGAGCGCAATCAACCGCTCGAACTTGCCGGGAAGCGAGCGCTTGTTATGGGCCTCGGTACCAGGCAGGGGGGCGTTGGCGTCACACGATATCTGGTCAGCCAGGGCGCGGACGTGACGGTCACCGATCTCCGTGACGCGGAGACCTTGCAATCGTCGATCAGAGCGATCGGAGGTCTCCCCGTCCGCTACCGGCTGGGCGAGCACCGGGAAGAGGATTTCGATAGCGCGGACCTCATTGTCCGCAACCCCGGGGTACCCCTGAGTTCACCATGGTTACAGCGAGCACGCCGCAACGGCATCCCGATCGAAATGGAGATGTCGCTGTTCTTCCGCGCGTGTCCGGCACCGATCATTGGGATTACCGGCACCAAGGGCAAGACGACCACCGCCACGATCTGTGCGGGGATTCTCGCCCGCCACCGGCCGGAAACGGTGCTTGCCGGGAACATGGGAACGTCCGCCCTTGCACAGCTCGACCGGATCCAGGCGGAAACTCCGGTCGTGCTCGAACTGTCAAGCTGGCAGCTTGAGGGTCTGGCCGACTACGAGATGAGCCCGCATATAGCCGTGCTGACGAACATCAGCGAAGACCACCTGAACCGCTACGACTCGCTGGGTGACTACATCGAGGCGAAGCGCCACATCACGAGGTTTCAGCGTCCCGATGATTGGTTCGTCGTGAATCGAAACGATAACGCTTGCTGGGATAGCCGCGCGGTAAGTGACGCAACGGTGGTTCCGTTCGGCGTTCTGGACGGAAACGAGGATGGGGCCGGCCTGGACGATGAAACGCTGTACTGGCGCTGGACGGGCGAACGGACCGATCTGATCGAGTCGGCTGAACTGCCGATCAGCGGACGTCACGTTATTGCCAACGCTCTGGCGGCATCCGCGGCGGCCATCCTGGCCGGGGCACCGGTCGAGGACGTTCGGTCTGGTCTTCGCGACGCGGAAGCTATCCCGCACCGTCAGGAACTCGTGGCGGTCGTTGACGGGATCGCGTTCGTCAATGACACGACCGCGACTGCTCCGGCCGCGGCGATCGCGGCGCTTGAGACATTCCAGGATCGGCCGATTGTGCTGATCGCCGGCGGCTCGGGCAAGCGAACGCGACTGGACGAGTTTGCTGACGTCGCCACGCGGATGACCACCGGTATCGTCCTCCTCGACGGAGAGGAGACGCCCCGGCTGCGACAGCTCCTGGTTGACGCCGGCGCTCCGAATGTATCCGAGCCCGTCGATTCGATGAGCGAGGCGGTCCGGCTTGCGCGCGAGTGGGTTCTTGCAGATGGCGTCGTGCTCCTCTCGCCTGCCTGCGCGAGCTTCGGGATGTTTCAGGATGAGTTCGACCGCGGAGAGCAGTTTCGTGATGCCGTTAGTCGCCTGCGACCGGGGCAGTACGGAGGAACGGCATGAGCGGTGGCGTTCTCCAGCGATCAGGTTCATCGATGTTTGAAGCGATCCGTAGTAGCGGGCGGACTGCCATCAAGCAACCGGATTACTGGCTCTTGACGATCGTCCTGATCATGGTGATGTTCGGCACCGTGATGGTGTTCAGCTCGAGCTTTGCGATCGGAGTTCGAGAAGAAGGCGGTGACGGGTACTACTTTCTGACCCGGCACCTGATCTACCTAATCATCGGCCTGTCCGGGATGCTGATCGCAATGTCGATCGATTATCACGTCTGGCGGAAATTTGCGCTTCCCGGGCTGTTGCTCGTCGTCGGGGTCCTCGCCATCATGATTGCATTCCCGAGCCTCGCTCCGGAGGTGTTCGGGGCGAGTCGCTGGATTCAGGTTGGCCCGATCGCGTTCCAGCCGAGCGAAGTTGCCAAGCTTGCGATGGTCCTTTATCTGGCCGCGTGGCTTTCGTCCAAAGGGACGCGGGTACGCGAGTTCAACTATGGCTTGATACCGTTCGGGATCCTGCTGGGCGGACTCGTCGGACTCGTGATGCTTCAACCTGATCTCGGCACATCGATGCTGCTGGCGATGATCGGGCTCAGCATGTTTCTCGTCGCGGGAGCGAACCTGATTCATTTCGGGCTGTTTACCTCGCTCGGATTTTCAACGTTTCTGGCGCTGGCGCTTACCGCCGACTACCGGCGCGACCGGATCCTCATGTTTCTGAATCCGGATGCCGACCTTCGGAATCTGGGATGGCAACTCGCTCAGGCCAAGCTCGCAATCGGAAGTGGCGGGGTATTCGGGGTAGGGCTCGGCGCGAGCCATCAGAAATTCGCCTGGCTTCCGGCGGCTCACCATGATGCGATATTTGCGGTTATCGCTGAGGAACTCGGACTGATGGGTGCCGGGTTTGTGCTCATGCTCTTTATCGTGCTGGCATGGCGCGGATATCAGGTGGCCATGCGGGCACCGGATGCGTTCGGTTCACTGATCGCTGTCGGGATCGTGACCTGGATAATCGCCCAGGCCTCGATCAATATCGGCGGCATTACCACCACCATCCCATTCACGGGCATTCCGATCCCGTTTATCTCCTACGGTGGGAGTTCCCTGGTCATTTCCCTGGTGGCGATCGGGATCCTGTTGAACATCTCCCGGCAGACGATTGAACCGGTCAATGTTCGGGTAACGTCAAATCTGAAATCTACGCGGAGCCGGGTTCGGCGCCGCGCTGAACCGGCAGGTCCCGTCACCGCCGAGCCCGCAACGGATAGTAGCTCCCGCAATCGTCTGACCCGCTCCGGCGAACGTGAACGACGACCGACACCGCGGCCCGCGCCGGTTACTTCGGGCGGCGGTAATCGCTCCCGGGAAGCGCGTGCCAGGGGCGCGGATAGCCAGGGACGCACTGGCGGGGGTACATTTGGTCGAGGACGAACGTCGACGGAGACTTCGAGGCGGTCCCGATGACCAGGGAAGCGGTTATGAGCGAACGATCAGCGCTACCTCCTCTACCGGCAACGATCCACATGATCGGAATCGGTGGAATCGGCGTGAGCGGACTGGCGAGAATCCTGAATGACCGCTACGGCTTCACCGTTTCCGTATGCTATGCGCAGACGGATGGGATCATTGACCCGAACCGTTCTGATAATATTGAGGGTCTTGAAGTCCTGCAGGAAGCGGATATGATGGTC
>SKKR01000504.1 GCA_007123655.1 Thermomicrobiaceae bacterium | reverse complement strand
GCGTGTTGTACCGCTGCGACAGCTCACGCACCGGCTCATAGAAGTGGCTAATGTAGGCGGCGAAGGTGAAGAGTTCGCCGATCGTGAACGCACTTCCCCCGAGGATCAGGAGTCCGCCAACGTAGAGCACCAGCGCGGTTGCGAGCGCTTCGACGAGCTGAACGATCGGAAACAGAACCGCGCCCAGCCTGGCAGCCCACAGGTTTGCCTCAAGGTTGTCGTGGTTGACGCCGTCGAAGCGGCCCATATTCTCGTCTTCGCGGGAGAACGCCTGAACCACACGAACCCCCGCGATGCTTTCGGCAAGGTTGGCATTGACACGGGCCATCGTCAGACGTGTCGCACGATAGGCCGCGATCGCGTAGCGGCGCCAGATCACCATCGTAACTGCCATGATCGGCATCACAGAGAACGCAAGGAGCGCCAGTTGCCAGTTGGTGAACAGCATGATCCCGACGATCCCGAACACGATAATAAAGTCACCGACGACACCGACGAGACCTTCGGTGAACAGTTCGTTGATGACACTCACGTCGTTCTGAACGCGGGACATCGTCGAGCCGACGCCTCGTTTGTCGACATGACGGATACCGAGTCGCTGCAGGTGCCGGAAGAGGGTCGATCGCAGGCTGAAGACAATCGCCTGGCCGATCTGGGAGGTGTAGTAGACCTGACCATAGAACGTGAAGAAACGTACAAAGATGGCAATGCCGAACGCGATCAACAGCCAGTCCAGCGCCTGCATCCCGCTGGCGCCGAAGAAGGTCCGCGGCGAGTCCGGATTTACGACGTCGATGCCGAGTCCGAACAGGTACGGAAGGGCGAGATCGGCGGCCGCCGTCACCGCCATCAGAAATGCTGTGAAGATCATCTTGCCGCGAAACGGGAGCGCGCGCTCGAAGAGTCGGGCCGCGACCCGGCGGTCGTACGCCTTCCCGAGGACTTCTTCGTCCGGTGTGACCTGACGACTGACTACCATCTCGAACGAGATCAGTCGGCGATCGCCGCGACCTCTTCCTGCTCCTTCAACTGCAATTCGTAGATGTTCGCGTACGCGCCGCCCGCGTTGAGAAGCTCATCATGTTTGCCACGTTCGACGATTTCGCCGCCATCCATGACCAGGATCTGGTCCGCGGACTTGAGCGTCAGAAGTCGGTGGGCGATGACGAATGTCGTCCGGTCCTTCATCAGTTCGGCCAGAGCCTGTTGAATAGCGAACTCCGTCTCGGTGTCGACGTTCGACGTTGCGTCATCGAGAATCAGGATCGAAGGATTCATTAGCAGTCCCCGTGCGATCGCAATGCGCTGCTTCTGCCCGCCGGAGAGTGATACCCCGCGCTCACCGATAACCGTGTCGTATCCGTCCTGCATCTCCAGGATAAAATCGTGTGCTCGGGCAGCCTTCGCCGCCGCGATCACCTCTTCTTCGGTTGCGTCCGCCCTGCCGTAGGCGATGTTTTCCCTGACTGTCACCGAAAACAGGAACGTATCCTGCAGCACGATCCCGATTTGCTGGCGGAGCGCCCGCAGATCCAGATCCCGAACGTCATGACCTTCGATCAGGACACGCCCATCGGTGACATCGTAGAACCTTGGGATCAGCGCGGTAATCGAGCTCTTCCCGGCGCCGGTGGCGCCGATGAGCGCGATGCGCTGGTTCGGCAACGCGTCGAAATTCACACCCTTTAGCGCATACTCGGACGTCTCCGGGTATTTCAGCCACACGTCTTCAAAGCGGACATGTCCCTCGACCGGGTCCAGGACGAGCGCGTCCGGTTTCGACTGGATCGCCGGCCTGGCGTCCAGGACTTCGAAGATCCGGTCGGCCGATGCCATCGCGCGGGCGGCGCTGTTGACCACGAACCCAAGGACGCGAACCGGCATCTGCAGCATCGCCAGGTAGAGATAGAACGCGGTGAGCTGACCTACTGTCAGGTCACCACTGACGACCTGCCGGCCGCCGAACCAGAGAATAATCGCCACGGATGCCATGGATAGCATCGTCATGAATGGGAAGTAGAACGCGGACTTCTTGACCGCGTCCATGTGCCGGTCGTACAGCACCCTGAGGTCAGAATCGAACTCGCCGATTTCCCGGTCTTCTTGAGCGAAGGAACGCACGACTCTGGTGCCGGCGAGATTTTCCTGCAGTCGGGTCGTCATGACGCCGAACTGTTGCTGGACCGCCAGATAGAGCGGGCGGATCGTGCGTCCAAAGTTCACCGCCGCGCCTATAAGGATCGGCATCAGCGCCAGCGAGATCAGCGCGAGCTGCCAGTTGATCGTCAACAGGATGATCGTAATGATCACCAGCATGCCGACCGTCTGGACGAGCATTCGCATCGAAAACATCATGAACCGGCGTATGCTGTTGATATCTTCGGTGCCGCGCGACATCAGCTGCCCGGTATGAGAGCGGTCGAAGAACGAGAACGGCAGGAACTGCATGTGGCGGTAGAGCTGATTACGGATGTCGTACCCAACGCGCTCGGCCATGAACTGAAACATGTAGCTTCGCAGGTAGGTGAATACTCCCTGCGTAATTCCTACTGCAACGATCGCCAGGACGCCGATTGTAAGCATGCGACGGCTGTCTTCAACGAGACCACCATCGATCACCAGTTCGACGAGGCGCGGGATAACAAGTTGCATTCCGATACTGACCGTCATGGCGGCATAACCGACGATCAGGTACTTCCAGTATGGGCGAATGTAGCCGAATATTCGCAGGAGAGTTCGCACGTGCGTCCCTAGCAATCGCCCCGAAGAACACCGTGTATCAATATATCACGGGAAGCAACCGGAACCGCCGGAACTTCGGGCGTTACCGGGAGATCTGGAATGACCGCTTGAGCACATCCTGAGGTCATGGTACTGTACCAGTCAGGACCACCGTTCTTGACCCGGTTTCGGAGTGAGCGTACAATAGGTACGTACAGTGGAGGCGGATGGGAAATGGAGCAGGAGAGGCCAGCTCGTGGACGTAGAAAGACCTAACTATCGAAAGGCGATGGACGACGCGTTGCTCCTCGTATACTCCCACCATCATCGCCTGATGAGCCGTCTTCATCCCGACACCATACGTAATCTCGATATCGACGATCTTCGCGCCGGCCCGATGGGGCAGGATCTTCAGAAGCTTGCATCGATCGCTCAGGGCGAATCCCGTGAAGCGCGTGACCGCGTGCTGGAGGCGATCGATTCCGTACTGCAGATGCTGTTCTGGCCACCAGGTTCGGATTCGTATCAGGTTCCCCGAAGTTTCTGGGAGACCGAGCTTGGCCGGATGATCTCGATGGCCAAGTTCCGTTCTTACGAGCCGTCCGATCTGGTCAGTATCGGAAATGCAGCCCAGCAGCTTGGTGTGACGCGCCCGACCATCTATCGCTGGATGGATGACCGCACCCTGGGATATGTGCGGGACGAGATGTCCGGACGGACGTTCGTCGTCCGCGACGACGTTGAGGTGCTTCGTCAGCAGGGCACCGACGAGATGATGAGCCATCCCGGCTGAGCGTCGCATCTCGATTCCGCTAGGATCCGCGAAACGCCGGAGCGTCAATCGCTCCGGCGTTCTGATTAACCAGATCGGCAGTTGTGTAAGCCCTGTCTAACTCTCCTGCGAAGCAGCGGACTCCGCGAGATACCGTGCCTCTTCGATCGCAATCATCTGTACGATATCCGCGCGGGCGATAATACCCACCAGCAACTCGTTGTCGTCAACCACAGGGAGCGCGTTAATCCGATTCTCGTACATGATCGTCGCCGCGTCCTGAACGGTGTCATCCTGCGAAATCGTCTGGACCGGATAGGACATCAGTTCTCTGGCCGTCGTTGCCAGAATACGGCGAAGTTGCTCCGGATCCCCGGTACCGGGAACACGAAAGTAGACGTCGATGAACGGGAGATAGATTGGCCCGTCATACTCCGATTCACGAGAAATGAGGTCGTAGTCGGTGACCATTCCGATTACTTTGCCCTGTTCAACCACGGGAATCGAGCTGACATCGTTCTCCCAGATCAGCTTCGCGATCTCGCCCACGTCGGCCTCGGCGGAACAGGTGATCACGTCGCGACGCATGATTTTGGAAACGCGCGTGTCGACGGTCATAGAAAAGCGCCCCTTTTGGCTACTCGAACGCACCGCGTTCGACGAGTATGGTGTCGATCGACTTTGGAAGCAGTTCGATGATATCGCCCGCGGTCAATCCAACGGAACCGTGCCTTACCTCACCGAGGTCGACTGCGCGAAGCCCGATCATGACGCCTGCCCGCGCCGCGTCGGCCGAATCGAGTCCCTGCGCGATCAATCCGCCGATCAGACCGGCCAGGACATCCCCGCTGCCCGCAGTCGCCAGGCTGGGCGGTGCCTGCGGCGCGATGGAGAGTTCCCCCTGCGGTGTCGCGACACAGGTGTGCCCGTATTTGAGCACCACCACTTGCTGAAATCGCTCGGCCGCGTCGCGGGCGTAGCGCCAGGGATCGGCTTCGATGTCGTCACGTTCACAGTTGAGCAACCGGGCCAGTTCACCCGGGTGGGGGGTAAGGACGAGATCAGCCTGACGGAGTTCGGTCCACCAGTCGTCCCGGGTGGCGAGCCAGTTGAGGCCGTCGGCGTCGATCACCGCCCTTCCGGTGAATTCGGACTCCTCCTCCACGTCGCTCGCGGAGCCGAATCCGATTCCCGTCGTCGAGATCCGCTCGAACCCGAATAGCTTGGCCAGAAACCCCGGAACTGGTTTGTCCGTGCCCAGACCGGGACCGATCACCAGGGCATCGTACCGGTCCAGTTGCTCGCGGATCAATGTCGCCATCCGGCTCTCCGCGGTGAGATGTTCGGCGACTGGCAGGGGTAGAAACGTGAGTTCCGGAACGGCGGTCGCGATCGAGCCGATCACCGACGACGGCGCCGCCACCGTGACGATGCCTGCGCCGGAGCGCAACCCGGCTTCAGCCGCAAGCCGCGGGGCGCCATAGTAGTTCGGCGCTCCACCGATAACCATGAGCGATCCGGCCGCACGTTTGTGCAGACCGGCGCGCCGGGTTGGTAGCAACCTGCGTGTGCTCAGTCCGGTAATCAAGCCCGGTGTCTCCGGACCGAGGTCATCAGTCGGGGCGATCCCGATATCAATGAGCGATTTGAACCCGGTGTTCCGGGCGGCCGGAAATCGGTAGGCGCCGACCTTTGGCAGCCCGATCATCGTTGTCACGTCAGCCTGGAGTGCTGATTCGGCGATTGAACCCGTGTCGCAATCGATGCCGGATGGCACATCGACCGCCCAGATAGGCAGATAGTTGTCTCGAGCTTCGAGACGTATAGCGTCGAACGCGCGGGATACCTCATCAGGCAGTTCGGCGCGGCCGCCGGCTCCGAAGACCGCGTCGACGACGAAATCCACGGAAGCGAGAGCATCCTCAAGAGCACTTTGTCCCGTTATCCAGTCAGTGTCTTCAATGAGCTCCTGATCGACCGGCACACCCCCCGCCCCATCGCGATTGTACGTCCAGACTGTGGCGATGCGTCCAAGGCGAACGAGCTCGGTGGCAATCACCACCCCGTCGCCGCCATTCTTTCCAGGACCACAAAGAACGAGCGCGTGGCTTGCGACTCCATGACGTGCGCTGATTTCGTCCGCGATGCTCACTCCGGCAGCCAGCATGAGGTCGGTTTCGCTTCTGCCGATCTCGATCGCCTTCTGTTCGGCGTTCCGCATCTGATCGACCGTCACCAGCGGAATCAAGACACCTCGTCCTCCCCGTAGCTCCCGGGCAACTTCGTCGCCGCAACCATCGCAATTGAATCACTTCGGCTGTGCGTCAGGGAGATTGCGATGTGGCGGAATCCCAGAAGCCTCGCGCGTCTGGCGGCCGTTTCGTGAAGACGGATGATCGGTTTACCGCGGCGGTTCGGCAGGCACTCGATGTCGCGCCAGCGGATGCCACGAACGCCCGTGCCGAGCACTTTCATCACCGCTTCTTTCGCGGCAAACCGGGCGGCAAGTTCGGCCGGTCGCGCCCCGTACCGTTCGCGTTCCTGCTCCGTATAGATTCGTCGAAGGAAACGATCTCCGAATCGATCGAGCGCCGCGGCAATTCGTTCGATTTCGATCGCGTCGACGCCAACCTCAACGGGACCCGCGGCTTCCGGGTCCCAGATGGGATGATAGCTATCGTCCGATTCCGGCATACACAAATCCCAGGTTCCGCACCTCTGTAGCGTCGTACAGATTCCGGCCGTCCAGCAGGACCGGGGTTCGCATCAGCTCGTGAACCCGTTTCAGATCCGCCTGCCGGAACTGATTCCACGGGGTGATCAGCAGGAGCGCGTCCGCGTCCCGCACGGCTTCATACTGATCGTTGGAGAATTCGATCTCCGGTACCTCCCGGCGAGCGTTGTCAATCGCTGCCGGGTCATAGGCAACCACACTGGCACCACGCTGAACGAGCATTCGTATAACGTCGATGGCAGGGGACTCTCGGATGTCATCGGTGTCCTGTTTGAACGACAGTCCCCAGACGGCGACGCGCTTGCCGTTCAGATCTTCCAGGATGCCCTGCAGTTTATGCACGAATCGCCGTCGCTGGTCCTGATTGATTTCCAGGACTGCGTGAAGCAGCTGTGGGTGGCAGCCCGCCTCCGCGGCCATGTGCGCAAGCGCACGTACATCCTTCGGGAAGCAGGATCCACCGAACCCGATGCCCGCGTCAAGGAACAGCGGGCCGATTCGCGGGTCGAGTCCCATTCCCTGACTGACCAGGCTGATGTCCGCGTCAACACCTTCGCAGACCTGGGCTATCTCGTTCACGAAACTGATCCGGGT